>NZ_JAKUDH010000009.1:0-193502 GCF_031570495.1 Pseudomonas sp. JL2 | reverse complement strand
CTCCAGCTACGACAACGCCCAGGAAAAATCCTGGCAAGTGCGCCACGACTTCAACTTCGCCGCCGTCGGCGTACCGGGCCTGACCCTGATGAACCGCTACATCAGCGGTGACAACGTACACACCGCCACCGTTGACGACGGCAAGGAATGGGGTCGCGAAAGCGAACTGGCCTACACCGTACAAAGCGGTGCGTTGAAGAGCCTCAATGTGAAATGGCGTAACGCGTCGATTCGTCGAGACTTCAGTAACAACGAGTTCGATGAAAACCGCTTGATCGTCAGCTACCCGATTTCGCTTCTTTAAGCCGGGATCGGTCGCCATGGCCGCTTTTCAAAAGGGCCATGGCGACGCGACAGCCAAAGGCAGGGACGCCGTTGTAGAGCGATTCGTCGATCAAACGTTGACAAGGTAGCGGTAGGATAAGGATATTCCCTCTCGGTCGTACGACAACTTATAACAACTGATACCTCTCACCGTTTGCTCAGGTAATTTCATGACTACGACACACATTCGCCAACCCTTCAATCGTCTGCTGCTGACCGGTGCTGCCGGCGGCCTGGGCAAAGTCTTGCGTGAACGCCTCAAGCCTTTCGCCCGTCACATTCGCCTGTCGGACATCGCCAACATGGCCCCGGCCATTGATGAAAGTGAAGAAGTGGTGCCGTGCGACCTGTCTGATAAACAGGCGGTGCATCAACTGGTGGAAGGCGTCGATGCCATTTTGCATTTCGGCGGTGTTTCGGTAGAGCGTCCGTTCGAAGAAATCCTCGGCGCCAACATCAGCGGCGTGTTCCACATCTATGAAGCCGCCCGCAAGCATGGCGTCAAGCGCGTGATCTTCGCCAGTTCCAACCACGTCATCGGTTTCTACAAGCAGGACGAGGCCCTCGACGCCCTATCCCCTCGCCGTCCGGATGGCTACTACGGCTTGTCCAAGTCCTACGGCGAAGACATGGCCAGTTTTTACTTCGACCGCTACGGCATCGAAACCGTGAGCATCCGCATCGGCTCGTCGTTCCCCGAGCCACAAAACCGCCGGATGATGAGCACCTGGCTGAGCTTCGACGATCTCACCCAACTGATCGAATGCTCGCTCTATACCCCGAAAGTCGGCCACACCGTGGTGTATGGCATGTCCGCCAACCGCGACGTCTGGTGGGACAACAGCCAGGCCGCGCACCTGGGCTACCAGCCCAAGGACAGCTCCGAAGTCTTCCGTGACAAGGTCGAAGCGCAGCCGATGCCAGCCGCCGATGACCCGGCCAGGGTCTACCAGGGTGGCGCCTTTGTCGCAGCCGGCCCCTTCGACGACTGATTCGCCTGTTTTTCATGGGATACGAACGAACCAAGGAATCGCCATGCAAGCCGAATTGATTGTCGATGCACGCAACGCCGTCGGTGAGAGCCCAGTGTGGGTTCCCGAGGAGAACGCCCTGTACTGGGTGGACATTCCCAGCGGTGGGTTGCAGTGCTGGAATGCCGGAACCGGACAGCTCAAAGGTTGGGAAACCCCCGAAATGCTCGCCTGCATCGCCCGTCACCAGGACGGGGGGTGGATCGCCGGCATGGAGAGTGGTTTCTTTCGCCTGCACCCCTTTGATGACGGCAGCCTGGACAGCGAATTGTGCGCCAGTGTCGAGCACGCCCGCACCGACATGCGCCTCAACGATGGCCGTTGCGACCGCCAGGGCCGTTTCTGGGCCGGCAGCATGGTGCTGAACATGGGGGCCAACGCCGACCAGGGGCGGATGTACCGCTTCGATGGCGGACAGCGCGGGCCGGTCGAGGCACAACTGAGCGGGTTCATCGTGCCCAATGGCCTGGGCTTCAGCCCGGATGGGCGCACGATGTACCTCTCCGACTCACATCCGTTGATCCAGCAGATCTGGGCTTTCGATTACGACATCGACAGCGGCACGCCCTCCAACCGACGGCTGTTCGTCGACATGATGCCCCTGGCCGGACGCCCGGACGGCGCGGCGGTGGACGCAGAAGGTTGCTATTGGATCTGCGCCAACGATGCCGGCCTCATCCATCGTTTCACCCCGGATGGCCGACTGGATCGCTCTTTGGCGGTGCCGGTGAAGAAACCGACGATGTGCGCCTTTGGCGGCAGCCGTCTGGACACCCTGTTCGTCACCTCGATCCGCCCTGGCGACGACACCGATCCGCAGTCCCTGGCCGGGGGCGTGTTTGCCCTCAACCCCGGCGTCAAGGGCCTTGCTGAAACGGCTTTCGGAGGATCGAAACACGCCGCCAACTGACCTGCATTGCCGCTTCATTCGATAGATATAAAAACAACAACACTGGAGATTGACCATGAATTTCAAACGCACGCTTCTGATCGCAGCCCTCCCCCTGGCCTTCCTTGCGCAAGCGGCACAGGCTCTTGAGATCAAGTTTGCCGATATCCACCCCGATGGCTATCCAACCGTGGAAGCGGAAAAAATCCTCGGCAAGACGCTGGTCGAGGAAAGTAAAGGCCAGAAAGACCCGTTCACCTTCAAGATGTATTCCGGCGGTGTGTTGGGCTCGGAAAAAGAAGTCATCGAGCAGCTTCAGGTCGGTGCCGTCCAGATGGCCCGCGTCAGCCTGGGCATCGTTGGGCCGGTGGTGCCGGACGTAAACGTCTTCAACATGCCATTCGTGTTCCGTGACCAGGCGCACATGCGCAAGATCATCGACGGTGAAATCGGCCAGGAAATCCTCGACAAGATCACCAACTCCGAATTCAACCTGGTGGCCCTGGCCTGGATGGACGGCGGTACTCGCAACCTCTACACCAAGAAACCCGTGCACAAGCCCGAAGACATGCATGGCATGAAAATTCGTGTCATGGGCAACCCGATGTTCATCGAGACCCTCAACGCCATGGGCGGTAACGGGATTGCCATGGACACCGGTGAAATCTTCAGTGCTCTGCAGACCGGCGTGATCGACGGTGCGGAAAACAACCCGCCGACCATGCTCGAGCACAACCACTACCAGAACGCCAAGTACTACAGCTTGACCGGCCACCTGATCCTGCCGGAGCCGGTGGTGATGTCCAAGTTCACCTGGGAAAAACTCACCCCCGAGCAGCAAGCCCTGGTGAAAAAAGCGGCCAAGCAATCCCAGCTGGACGAGCGCGAATTGTGGGACAAGAAGACTGCCGCCAGTGAAGAGAAACTCAAGGCCGCGGGCGTTGAGTTCATCACCGTCGACAAGAAACCCTTCTATGACGCCACCGCACCGATCCGGGCCAAATACGGTGCACCGTACGCCGACCTGATCAAGCGTATCGAAGCCGTTCAGTAACACCTCTCAATCTGTACTTGAAAAGGCCAGGTGCGCCCGATGTCACGGGCGCGCCCGGTTACGGTGGAACCCGATGAAGAATTTGCTGCTGCGCATCAACGACAAGATTTACATGACTTGCATCTGGGTCGCCGGCCTCTCTGTCCTGGCAATTGCTCTGATGATTCCCTGGGGCGTGTTCGCCCGCTACGTGCTGGGTACCGGCTCAAGCTGGCCGGAGCCCACCGCGATTTTGCTGATGATCGTGTTCACGTTCATCGGCGCCGCCGCCAGTTACCGCGCTGGTGCGCACATGGCCGTGGACATGCTCACCAACCGCCTGCCCCCTCACTTGAAAACCGCGGCATCGGTGTTTTCCCAACTGCTGATGGCTGCAATCTGCATCTTCATGATCAGCGGCGGCACCAAACTCTGCCTGTCCACCTGGAACCAGTACATGAGCGCCCTGCCCACACTGCGGGTCGGCATCACGTACATGCCCATACCGGTCGGTGGTTTTCTGACCCTGATTTTTGTCCTGGAAAAACTCTTGCTCGGTGATCAGAGCAAGCGCCGGGTCGTGCAGTTCGACCTGGTCGAAGAAAGTGAAGGTGCCGCTTAATGGACGCTCTGATTCTGCTGGGCAGTTTTTTCCTGTTAATCCTGATCGGCATGCCGGTCGCCTACGCCCTGGGTGCCGCTGCGCTGATCGGCGCGTGGTGGATCGATATTCCATTCCAGGCCGTGATGATCCAGGTCGCGGGCGGGGTGAATAAATTTTCGTTGCTGGCCATTCCGTTCTTCGTCCTGGCCGGTGCAATCATGGCCGAGGGTGGTATGTCTCGCCGGCTGGTGGCCTTCGCCGGTGTGCTGGTGGGTTTCGTGCGCGGCGGTCTGTCACTGGTCAACCTCATGGCCTCGACGTTCTTCGGTGCCATTTCCGGTTCCTCGGTGGCCGACACCGCCTCGGTGGGTTCGGTACTGATCCCGGAGATGGAACGCCGCGGCTACCCGCGGGAGTTCTCCACCGCAGTGACCGTCAGTGGTTCGGTACAAGCCCTGCTGACCCCGCCCAGCCATAACGCGGTGCTGTACTCCCTGGCAGCCGGCGGTACGGTTTCCATCGGTGCGCTGTTCATGGCCGGCATCGTGCCGGGCCTGCTGATGAACGCCTGCCTGATGGTGCTGTGCCTGATCTTCGCGAAGAAGCGCAACTACCCCAAGGGCGAAGTGATTCCCCTCAAGCAGGCGCTGAAAATCTGCCGGGAAGCCATGTGGGGCATGATGACCATGTTCATCATCCTCGGTGGCATCCTCTCGGGTGTTTTCACCGCCACCGAATCGGCCGCCATCGCTGTGCTCTGGGCATTCTTCGTGACCATGTGCATTTACCGCGACTACAAGTGGAGTGAGTTGCCGAAACTGATGCATCGCACGGTGCGTACTATCTCGATCGTGATGATCCTGATCGGCTTCGCCGCCAGCTTCGGCTACATCATGACGCTGATGCAGATCCCGGCGAAAATCACCACCCTGTTCCTGACTATCTCCGACAACCGCTACGTGATCCTGATGTGCATCAACGCGATGCTGCTGGTCCTGGGTACGGTGATGGACATGGCGCCGCTGATCCTGATCCTGACACCGATCCTGATGCCGGTGGTCATGGGCATCGGCGTGGACCCGGTGCAGTTCGGCATGATCATGCTGGTGAACCTGGGCATCGGGCTCATTACACCGCCGGTGGGAGCAGTACTGTTCGTGGGCGCCGCCATTGGGAAGGTCAGTATCGAAAGCACCGTCAAGGCCCTGCTGCCGTTCTACGGCATGCTGTTCCTGGTGTTGCTGGCCGTGACCTACATTCCGGCGATCTCGCTGTGGTTGCCGCGTCTGGTGTTGTAACCCTATAAATGAGCAAGCCCCCTTGTGGCGAGGGAGCTTGCTCCCGCTGGACTGCGAAGCAGGCCCATAGGTTTTTGACTCCGTGCGTCTGCTGCGCAGCCGAGCGGGAGCAAGCTCCCTCGCCACAAAAGCATGCACACAAGAGTCGTCCCGAAGTTTTTTCCAACCCAGCAGACAAGCCAACATGACCCCGCCTCTTCTCCAACTCGAAGACGAACAGACTCGCCTGACCCTGGCCCCGCACCTGGGTGCCAGCCTGGTCAGTTGGACGTTGCGCGGCAGCGGCCAGCCGCTGTTGCGCCCGCCCGCGCCCCAGGCCGTGGAAAACGGCCTGCCCGGTAAGCTCGGCTGCTTCCCGCTGATCCCATGGTCGAACCGGATCGCCAACGCAGGTTTCGACTGTCCGGGCGGCTGGCTCGCCTTGGAAGCCAACAGCCCCAACGACCCGTTCCCGATCCATGGCAGCGCCTGGCAACAACCGTGGCAAGTGATAGAGCAAAGCGCCCAGGAAGCCTTGTTGCAACTCGACAGCCAACATCCATTCGCCTATTGCGCCAGCCTGCGGATCCGCTTGAGCGGCGGTCAGTTACAGATCGCGATGCACGTCACCCACCTGGCCGAACAGGCCGCGTGGCACGGGCTGGGTTTGCATCCGTACTTCCCGCGCACTGCTGGCACGCGCCTGCAAACCCGTGCAACCGAAGTCTGGATGTGCGATGAGAAAAAACTGCCGACCACGTTGGGCAGCGTTCCTCGAACCTGGGACTTCCAACAACCCCGCTTGCTGCCGGACACACTGGTGGACAACGGCTTTGGCGGCTGGAACGGGCATTGCCTGATCCAGCAACCGGACCTGGGTTATGAGCTGGAATGCCGAGCCAGCGGCAGCGAATACTTCCTGCTGTACTGTCCCGTGGGACTGGATTTCTTTTGCATCGAACCGGTCAGCCATCCGGTCAATGCCCATCACCTGCCAGGACGGCCGGGCTTGCGTTTGCTCGAGCAAGGGCAGTCGGTGGCGTTGGGGTTTTTGATGCAGTGTCGACTCCTGTAACCCCTCCAGACAGGTTTCTCTCCCGCTCGGCTGGGCCTCAGGTCCCCAAGGTCAACCCGTTGGCCGGCAGCGGCAGCGCAGTCTTATATCGAACCTGCTTGAGCGCAAAGCTCGAACGGATATTCGCCACCCCCGGAACCTTGGTCAGAAAGTCCATCATGAACCGCTCCAGCGACTGGATCGACGGCACCAGCACGCGGATCAGGTAATCCGGGTCGCCTGCCATCAGGTAGCACTCCATCACCTCCGGCCGGTCGGAGATCGCCTCTTCGAAGTGCTGCAACGCCTCCTCCACTTGTTTTTCCAGGCTCACGTGGATGAACACGTTGACATGCAGGCCCAGCAGATCGGCATCCAGCAGCGTGACTTGCTCGCGTATCACCCCCAGCTCCTCCATGGCCCGGACCCGGTTGAAGCAAGGCGTGGGCGATAGATTGACCGACCGGGCAAGCTCGGCGTTGGTGATGCGGGCGTTTTCCTGAAGGCTGTTCAGAATGCCGATGTCGGTGCGATCCAATTTACGCATGAGACAAATAATCCTGTTTTTTATCGTTGTGCAGATTTTTTATCTGCAAATGATCTGAACAGCAACCCAACAGAGAAAAATATTCTTCTGCGTCGAGCCTATGATTGTTGTAGGACAATTTTCCTTACCCGGGAAAGTTCGTCAGCTAGCGCGCCCACTACAAGAAATTCACAAGATCGAGCGTAGAAAGCCATGAACCCAGCGTATGAACCGCTACGCCTGCACGTCCCCGAACCCTCGGGCCGTCCCGGCTGCCAGACCGACTTCTCCTACCTGCATCTAAGCGATGCCGGCACGGTGCGCAAACCCTCCATCGACGTTGAACCGTCCGACACGGCCGACCTGGCCCGCGGGCTGATTCGCGTGCTCGATGACCAGGGCAATGCCCACGGCCCATGGGCCGAAGACGTGCCTCTCGAGATCCTGCGCAAAGGCATGCGCGCCATGCTCAAGACGCGCATCTACGACAACCGCATGGTGGTCGCCCAGCGCCAGAAAAAAATGTCGTTCTACATGCAGAGCCTCGGCGAGGAAGCCATCGGCAGCGGCCAGGCCCTGGCGCTGAACATCGATGACATGTGCTTTCCCACCTATCGCCAGCAAAGCATCCTGATGGCCCGCGAGGTGCCGTTGGTGGGCATGATCTGCCAACTGCTGTCCAACGAGCGCGATCCGCTCAAGGGCCGGCAGTTGCCGATCATGTACTCGGTCAAGGACGCCGGTTTTTTCACCATCTCCGGCAACCTCGCCACGCAATTCATCCAGGGCGTGGGCTGGGGCATGGCCTCGGCGATCAAGGGCGACACCAAGATCGCCTCGGCCTGGATCGGTGACGGCGCCACCGCCGAATCGGACTTCCACACCGCCCTGACCTTCGCCCACGTCTACCGGGCGCCGGTGATCCTCAACGTGGTCAACAACCAGTGGGCGATCTCCACCTTCCAGGCCATTGCCGGCGGTGAAGCCACCACCTTCGCCGGACGCGGCGTCGGCTGCGGCATCGCTTCGCTGCGGGTGGATGGCAACGACTTCATGGCGGTCTACGCCGCTTCGCGCTGGGCCGCCGAACGCGCCCGCCGCAACCTCGGCCCGGCGCTGATCGAATGGGTGACCTACCGCGCCGGCCCGCACTCCACTTCCGATGATCCGTCCAAATACCGTCCCGCCGACGACTGGAGCCACTTCCCGCTGGGCGACCCGATTGCGCGCCTCAAGCAGCACCTGGTGAAAATCGGCCACTGGTCCGAAGAGGAACATGCCGCCGTCAGCGCCGAACTCGAAGCCGAGGTGATCGCTGCGCAGAAGGAAGCCGAGCAGTACGGCACCCTCGCTGGCGGGCAGATCCCAAGCGCCGCGACCATGTTCGAAGACGTCTACAAAGAGATGCCGGAGCACTTGAAGCGCCAGCGTCAGGAGTTGGGGATCTGACATGAACGATCACAACAACAATATCCAGCTGGACACCGCCATGACCACTACCACCATGACCATGATCCAGGCCCTGCGCTCGGCCATGGACGTGATGCTCGAGCGCGACGACAACGTCGTGGTGTTCGGCCAGGACGTGGGCTACTTCGGCGGCGTCTTCCGCTGCACCGAAGGCCTGCAGAACAAGTACGGCACCTCGCGGGTGTTCGACGCGCCGATTTCCGAGAGCGGTATCGTCGGCGTGGCCGTGGGTATGGGCGCCTACGGGTTGCGGCCGGTGGCCGAGATCCAGTTCGCCGACTATGTCTACCCGGCCTCGGACCAGATCATTTCCGAAGCGGCGCGCCTGCGCTATCGCTCGGCCGGCGAGTTCACCGCGCCGATGACCCTGCGCATGCCCTGCGGCGGCGGCATCTATGGCGGCCAGACTCACAGCCAGAGCATCGAAGCGATGTTCACCCAGGTTTGCGGCTTGCGCACCGTCATGCCGTCGAACCCTTACGACGCCAAGGGCCTGCTGATCGCCTCCATCGAAAACGATGACCCGGTGATCTTCCTCGAACCCAAGCGCCTGTATAACGGCCCGTTCGACGGCCACCACGACCGCCCGGTAACCCCATGGTCGAAACACCCGTCGGCGCAGGTGCCGGACGGCTACTACACAGTGCCGCTGGATGTCGCCGCCATCACCCGCCCGGGCAAGGACGTGACCATCCTCACCTACGGCACCACGGTGTATGTGTCCCAGGCCGCCGCCGAAGAAACCGGCATCGACGCCGAAGTCATCGACCTGCGCAGCCTCTGGCCGCTGGACCTTGAGACCATCGTCAAATCCGTGAAGAAAACCGGCCGCTGTGTGGTCGTCCACGAAGCCACCCGCACCTGCGGTTTCGGCGCCGAGCTGGTGTCGTTGGTGCAAGAACACTGCTTCCACCACCTGGAAGCGCCCATCGAGCGTGTCACCGGTTGGGACACCCCCTACCCGCACGCGCAGGAGTGGGCGTATTTCCCAGGGCCGTCCCGTGTGGGCGCGGCGTTGAAACGGGTCATGGAGGTCTGAATGGGCACGCACGTTATCAAGATGCCGGACATTGGCGAAGGCATCGCCGAAGTTGAACTGTCGGTGTGGCACGTCAAGGTTGGCGACATGGTGGTCGAAGACCAGGTGCTCGCCGATGTCATGACCGACAAGGCGATGGTGGACATTCCCTCGCCAGTACACGGTCGGGTGATCGCCCTGGGTGGCGAGCCCGGCGAAGTCATGGCGGTGGGCAGCGAACTGATCCGCATTGAAGTCGAAGGTGCCGGCAACCTCAAGGAGTCGGCGCAACCCGCCGTCGCCGCGCCAGCGCCGAAACCCGCGCTGGTGGCAACGCCTGAGCCGACGATAGAACAACCCGCTGCTGCGCCACGCCCCGCGCCGCAAGCGCCGGTGGCCCGCGATCCGGACGAGCGGCCGCTGGCCTCCCCGGCCGTGCGCAAACATGCGCTGGACCTGGGCATTCAATTGCGCCTGGTCCAGGGCAGTGGCCCGGCCGGGCGTATCCTGCATGAAGACCTCGAAGCCTATCTGGCGCAGGGTTCATCGACCCCGGCCAAAGGCGGCTCGGGTTATGCCGAACGCCACGACGAACAGCAGATCCCCGTGATCGGCATGCGCCGCAAGATCGCCCAGCGCATGCAGGAAGCGACCCAGCGCGCCGCGCATTTCAGCTACGTCGAGGAAATCGACGTCACCGCCCTGGAAGAGCTGCGGGTGCATTTGAATGAAAAGCACGGTGCCCATCGCGGCAAGCTGACCTTGCTGCCATTCCTGGTCCGCGCCTTGGTCGTAGCCTTGCGGGACTTCCCGCAAATGAACGCCCGTTATGACGACGAGGCCCAGGTCATCCACCGTTCGGGCGCTGTGCATGTCGGCGTCGCCACCCAGAGCGATGTGGGCCTGATGGTGCCGGTGGTGCGTCACGCCGAAGCCCGTAGCTTGTGGGACAGCGCGGCAGAAATCTCGCGTCTGGCAACCGCGGCCCGCAATGGCAAGGCCAGCCGCGATGAGCTGTCCGGCTCGACCATCACCCTGACCAGCCTCGGTGCGTTGGGCGGCATCGTCAGCACCCCAGTGCTGAACCTGCCGGAAGTGGCGATCGTCGGCGTGAACAAGATTGTCGAACGGCCCATGGTGATCAAAGGCCAGATCGTGATCCGCAAGATGATGAACCTCTCCAGTTCCTTCGATCACCGAGTGGTCGACGGCATGGACGCGGCGCAATTCATCCAGGCCCTGCGTGGCCTGCTCGAACAACCCGCCACCCTGTTTGTGGAGTAAGCGATGCAGACTTTGAACACCACGCTGCTGATCATCGGCGGCGGCCCCGGCGGCTATGTGGCGGCGATCCGCGCCGGCCAGTTGGGCATCCCGACCATTCTGGTGGAAAGCCAGGCGTTGGGCGGGACTTGCCTGAACATCGGCTGTATTCCGTCCAAGGCGTTGATCCACGTGGCCGAGCAGTTTCACCAGACGCGACACCACAGCCAAGGCTCAGCCTTGGGCATCACGGTGTCGGCGCCGACCCTCGACATCGGCAAGAGCGTGGAATGGAAGGACGGCATCGTCGATCGCCTGACCACCGGCGTCGCGACCCTGCTGAAAAAACACAAGGTCCAGGTCATTCACGGCTGGGCCAACGTCGTCGATGGCAAGACCGTTGACGTCGGCGACACCCGCATCCAGTGCGAACACCTGCTGCTGGCCACCGGCTCGAAAAGCGTCGACCTGCCGATGCTGCCGATTGGCGGGCCGATCATTTCCTCCACCGAAGCCCTCGCCCCTGCCTCGGTGCCCAAGCATTTGGTGGTGGTGGGCGGTGGCTACATCGGCCTGGAACTGGGCATCGCCTACCGCAAGCTCGGCGCCGAAGTCAGCGTGGTCGAGGCCCAGGAACGGATCCTGCCAGCCTACGACGGCGAACTGACCCAACCGGTGCACGAGGCGCTCAAGCAGTTGGGCGTGAAGCTGTACCTCAAGCACAGCGTCGAAGGTTTCGATGCCCAGGCCAGCACGTTGCAAGTGCGCGATCCCGCTGGCGAGACGCTGAACCTGGACACCGACCGGGTGCTGGTGGCCGTTGGTCGCAAACCCAATACCCTGGGCTGGAACCTCGAAGCGTTGGACTTGGCGATGAACGGTTCGGCGGTGAAAATCGACAACCGCTGCCAGACCAGCATGCGCAATGTCTGGGCCATCGGTGATTTGAGCGGCGAGCCGATGCTCGCTCACCGGGCCATGGCTCAGGGCGAAATGGTCGCCGAACTGATCGCGGGTCAGCATCGCGAGTTCAACCCGACGGCCATCGCGGCGGTGTGCTTCACCGATCCGGAACTGGTGGTGGTCGGCAAAACGCCGGACGAGGCCAAGGCCGCCGGGCTGGATTGCATCGTGTCGAGCTTCCCGTTCGCCGCCAATGGCCGGGCCATGACCCTGGAATCGAAAAGTGGCTTCGTGCGGGTCGTGGCACGGCGGGACAATCACCTGATCGTCGGTTGGCAAGCGGTCGGCGTTGGCGTCTCGGAGCTGTCCACCGCGTTCGGCCAGTCCCTGGAAATGGGCGCACGCCTGGAAGACATCGCCGGCACCATCCACGCCCACCCGACGCTGGGCGAGGCGGTGCAGGAAGCGGCGTTGCGGGCGTTGGGGCATGCGTTGCATCTGTGATTCAGGGGAGTTGGTGGTGTGAGTGAGAGCCCCTTCGCGAGCAAGCTCGCTCCCACAGGGAATTGCGTTCGCATGAACGACCGAGATCACCTGTGGGAGCGAGCTTGCTCGCGATTTTCAAGAACACCATCATTTATCTGCCTGCCCCTTATCGTGCGGGCTGCGAAACAGCCCCGGAATGAAGTATTGTTGTCCCCATCCAAAAAACGTCAGAAGCCTTGAACCGTTTCGACGGTTGTTAAGAAATAGAGGGTGTCATGGGTAACGAGAGCATCAATTGGGACAAACTGGGCTTTGACTACATCAAGACCGACAAGCGCTACCTGTCGCACTGGCGCGATGGCGCCTGGGACGCCGGCACCCTGACCGACGACAACGTGCTGCACATCAGCGAGGGCTCCACCGCGCTGCACTACGGCCAGCAGTGTTTCGAAGGTCTGAAGGCCTATCGCTGCAAGGACGGTTCGATCAACCTGTTCCGCCCTGACCAGAACGCCGCCCGCATGCAGCGCAGCTGCGCGCGCCTGCTGATGCCGCAAGTCGAGACCGAGCAGTTCGTCGAAGCCTGCAAGCAAGTGGTCCGCGCCAACGAGCGCTTCATCCCGCCTTATGGCACTGGCGGCGCGTTGTACCTGCGCCCGTTCGTGATCGGCGTGGGTGACAACATCGGCGTGCGCACCGCACCCGAGTTCATCTTCTCGATCTTCTGCATCCCGGTCGGCGCCTACTTCAAGGGCGGCCTGACCCCGCACAACTTCCTGATCTCCAGCTACGACCGTGCCGCCCCGCAAGGCACCGGTGCGGCCAAGGTCGGTGGCAACTACGCCGCCAGCCTGATGCCCGGCTCCCAGGCCAAGAAGGCCAGTTTCGCCGACTGCATCTACCTGGACCCGATGACCCACTCGAAAATCGAGGAAGTCGGCTCGGCGAACTTCTTCGGCATCACCCATGACAACAAATTCGTCACCCCCAAATCCCCTTCGGTCCTGCCGGGCATCACCCGCCTGTCGCTGATCGAACTGGCCAAATCGCGCCTGGGCCTGGAAGTGATCGAAGGCGACGTGTTCATCGACAAACTGTCGGACTTCAAGGAAGCCGGCGCCTGCGGTACCGCTGCGGTCATCACTCCGATTGGCGGCATCAGCTACAAGGACAAGCTGCACGTGTTCCACAGCGAAACCGAAGTCGGCCCGATCACCCAGAAGCTCTACAAAGAGCTGACCGGCGTGCAGACCGGCGACGTGGAAGCGCCGGCTGGCTGGATCGTCAAGGTCTAAGCAGCGCTCATGTGGCGAGGGAGCTTGCTCCCTCGCCACATGGGTTTGTCTCCCTTACTCCCGCCGCAAAACCAGCCATCGCCCCCAACGCTGGCGAAACCATCCGTAACCGCTGACCAGCAGAATCCCACTCAATACCAAAGCCGCACCGACGATGAAGTTCGGCTCCAGCGGTTCATCCAATAACCAGACACCAAAACCGATGCCAAACAGCGGCGTCATGAACGACAGCACCCCCAACTGCGAAGCCAGGTAGCGGCGCAGCAGGGAAAACCAGATCAGAAAACTGGCGAAAGACACCAGCAACACTTGAAAGGCCAGGCTGGCCAGCAGTTGCGGTGTGGGGGTGATCGACGTTTGCCCCAGCACCACCGACATCCCTACCAGCAGCACCCCGGCGCCGACCAATTGGTACAGCAACGTCTGGCTGGCGGGCAGGTTCGTCAAGCGTGAACAACGCACCGTCACCGTCGTAGCCCCCCAGAGCGCACCGGCCAGCAGCCCCATGCCATCACCCAGTAACGAACTGCCGTTCGCCGCCCCCGTCCCTCCGCTGAACGCCACAACAATACCGCCGAATGCCACGGCGATACCCAGCCATTGCAGAGGTTTTAGACGTTCGCTCGGCAGTTTCCAGTGCAGGCCCAGAGCGGCGAACATCGGCGCGGTGTAGAGGAAAATCACCATGTGCGAAGCCGTCGTATGGCGCAGGCCTTCGCCCACCATCACGAACTCCAAGGCAAACAACAGCCCCACCAACAGACCGGGACGCCAACTGCCATCGGCCAGGGACAGGCGTTCACCGCGCGCCAGCACCAACAGCCAGACCAGTACCGCAGCGATGGCCGAGCGCACGCCCAGTTGCAGCATCGGCGCCATGTCGGCGGCGCTGGCCTTGATCGCGACTTGCTGGAAACCCCAGATGGCACAGAGGCCCGTCATCAGGGCACTGACCTGGCCATCCAGGGCGCGGCGGGTGGTCATGGGAAAGGTCCTTGGGCAGAAATGGATGAAAGGATTGTCTGCCTGACACCTTTGCTGGATATAGTGATTACCCGACAAGCCATCCCGGTAATCCGCCATTACGGTCGATATGCAGCCTCCAGCTCAACATCTGAAGATTCCTCCGTTCGACGCGGCCCTGCCCTCGCCGATTTTCTTTCGCAGCGCCTGCATGCCGGCCCACGCCACTTATCCTCGGCACCGGCATGCCTGGGGAGAGTTCGTCTACTCCTACAGTGGGGTGATGGAAATCGAGATCGCCCAGCACCATTACCTGGCACCACCGCAGTACGGCATCTGGTTACCGCCGGACATGGAACACGTTGGGTTCAATCGGCATGAAGCCTGTCATTGTTCGTTGTACCTGGCGGCCGAACTGTGCGCTGCGCTGCCGGCCGTACCTTGCGCGCTGACCTTGAGCCCGCTGATCCGCGCGTTGCTGGAAGAGCTGCGCAGCGACCCGCCGAGCCAACCTCAGACGCCCGAGCAGCAGCGCTTGTTGCAGGTGCTGGTGGACAAGCTGATCCAGGCGCCCCATGCCGGCAGTTACTTGCCCTCCTCGGATGATCCACTGCTGGGCCCCGTGTTGCGGACCCTTGAGGCGAATCCCAGCGACCCACGCTCCTTGCCGCAACTGGCCCGCGCCGCCAACACCACCGAACGCACACTGATGCGCCGGGCCCAGCGGGACCTGGGCATGTCACTGGTGGAATGGCGCCAGCGCCTGAAGGTCATCGAAGCCCTGGCCCTGCTCGAACGTGGCCAGAGCGTGGAAACCATCGGCCTGGACCTGGGCTACAGCAGCGCCTCGGCGTTCATCAGCATGTTTCGCAAAATGATGGGTACCACGCCGGATGAGTATCGGCGCAGGCACATGGCTGGATAATGAGGGTGGTTCAGGAATGGCTATCGCGAGCAGGCTCGCTCCCACAGGGTCTGTCGTTGGCCATCAATCATGTGTTCAGCGCAATTCCACTGTGGGAGCGAGCCTGCTCGCGAAGGCGCCAGCAGGGCCGACATCCATCTCGACATCGACACCCAATCGCGCCGCCATTTCCTTGCGCCCACTGGTCGTCAACGCCAGCGCCCGGCTATCCAGGTCCTGAACCACCCATTTGCGCTTGATCGCCACTTGCAGCAACGCCGCGCCCAAGGCGCCCCCCAGGTGCGGACGGCGCATGCTCCAGTCCAGGCAGGGACAGGCAAATCGGCGTCGCTGACCGGCAAGCGCCTGGACATCAATGCCCAGCCCTTGGAACAGCGCCTCGCCGGAGTCACTCAGGCGATACCCTTTGCCTTCCACATCCACCAGCCATCCAGCTTCAAGCATCCGATCATGCATGCGCACCGCCAGCGTGCCGGCCATGTGGTCGTAGCAGGTGCGGGCGAATTGCAGGCGATCCGGGGTGCGCGCGGTGAAGGTCGGGGCGGCGTTCTGGCCGATCACCATCAACGCTTCCAGCGCCTGGGCAACCCGCTTATCCGCCAGGCTGTAATAGCGATGTCGGCCCTGGACGTACAAACGCACCAAGGCCAGTTCCTTGAGCTTCGCCAAATGGCTGCTGGCGGTAGAGGCACTGACATCGGCGATGCTCGCCAACTCCGTGCTGGTTCGGGCATGGCCGTCCATCAACGCGCACAGCATTCGGGTGCGGGCCGGTTCGGCAATGGCCGCGGCGACCTGGGACACCCCAAGGTCATGTTGCTCTGCATTCATATTTCGCCCCCCGACGAATCGAGCCATGGCAGGACTTCAGATAGTAGCAACACTTTCAATCGTCGCGGGTCAGCACTTCCAGCAGCTCGATTTCGAAAATCAGATTGGCGCCCGGCTTGATGTGAGCGCCCATGGACCGTTCGCCATAGGCCAGATTCGCCGGCACCCACAGCTTGCGTTTGCCGCCGACCTTCATGCCCATCAGGCCGACGTCCCAGCCCTTGATCACTCGACCGGTGCCGATCACGCACTGAAAAGGTTTGCCTCGACTGTAGGACGAATCGAATTCGGTGCCGTCTTCCAGCGTGCCACGGTATTGGGTGGTGATCAGCGCGCCTTTGACTACGCTTTTGCCGTCGCCCTGCTCCAGGTCGATGATTTGCAGTTCTTCGTTCATGGGCTACTCCCGTGTGGTTCAGGCGCGGGTTTTCGCAGAAATCCGCGTGTCTGGCAAACTTTTGTGTGTTGGGTGCACAAGGGAACCGCAGCGGTCGCTTCGGTTCACATGGGTATCGACCCTGTATTTCAGATAAGGATGTTCTGATGATCGACTTTCGCCCGCTCCACGGCTTCATTCCTCCCTATATCCTCAACCGAATCATCGCCCACGGTTCCGAACATCAACGCTCCAGCGCCCTCGGCACCCTGACCCACGTACGCAATCTGCGGCACAACCCCGGTCCGCCGCACACCCCGCCCGCCGCCGCAGCGCTGCCCAGGCCCGGCAAGCCCGGCCAACCCCAGCGCAGCGTGCATGACGCACAAAACACCATGGAACTGCCCGGCCAGCCGGTACGCCTCGAAGGCCAGGCCGCCACTGGCGACCCGGCCGTGGACGAGGCCTACGATGCCCTGGGCGCCACCTACGATTTTTTCTGGAAAGTGCTGGGGCGCGACTCCATCGACAACAAAGGCTTCGCCCTGGTGGGTAGCGTGCATTACGGCCAGGACTACGAAAACGCCTTCTGGAACGGCGCGCAGATGGTGTTCGGCGACGGCGATGGCGAAATCTTCCAGCGTTTCACCCGCTCCCTCGACGTGGTGGCCCACGAGTTGGCCCATGGCGTGACCGAAAGCGAAGCCGGATTGATCTACGCCAACCAGTCTGGGGCTTTGAACGAGTCCATGTCCGATGTATTCGGGGTGCTGGTCAAGCAGTTCGTCCTCGAACAGACCGCCGACCAGGCCGACTGGCTGATCGGCGCCGACCTGCTCACTGACAAGATCAACGGTGACGGCCTGCGCAGCATGTCCAACCCCGGCACGGCCTACGATGACCCGCTGCTGGGCAAGGACCCGCAACCGGCGCACATGCGTGAATTCGTCATCACCCGCGAGGACAACGGCGGCGTGCACATCAATTCCGGCATTCCCAACCGCGCCTTCTATCTGGCGGCCACCACGCTGGGCGGATTTGCCTGGGAAAAGGCCGGCCGGATCTGGTATGAAACCTTGTGCGACAGAAGACTGGCCAACGACGCCTCCTTCAGCGACTTCGCCCGCTTGACCGTCGAGCACGCCCGCCAGCGCTTTGGCATCCGGGAAGTGCAAGCGGTGCAGAACGGCTGGGCTCAGGTTGGCGTCGATTTAACCGAGGAGCACTGATGAAACCCCTTCCAAACCTCGATGATCACGCCGTGGTGCGGCTGTCCCGCCAGGGCGGCGTGGCGGCGATGCCCGGCTTGACTCGCCCTCGGGAAATCGATTTCGCCCAATGCGATCTCGACCAGCGCACGCGTATCTGTTCGGTCCTGGAAGGGTGTCTGCCGCTGGACTCGGCGGCACCGGGGCGTGGCGACCAGCGTTTTTTCCGGATCGAGCTGCGCTATCGCGCCAACGACCAGGACGACGAAATGGTGCTGCAGGTGCCTGAAGACCAGGCACCCGGCGAGCTGGTTCGCCTATGGGACAAAGGCGAAGTGAGCTCAAAGGACTAGCGTGTGGCGGGGGTGATTTTCAGGATCCGGCCGGAGGCAATTACTACCATCACGTATTTGTCATGGATCTGCACCCATTGCGCGCCTTCTTCGGGTGCTTCGAGCCCCTTCTCCTTCCAGTTTTTAATGGCCTTGTCCGAGCGCTGATATTCAGAAGGCGTCCGGTCGGCCTCCACCAACCGGCGACCATTGTTGGGTGAATGTTCCACCGCATCTCCGGTGGCCTCGACCGCTTGCGCCACAGGGCCAAAGGCTCCGAGACCGGCGATCAGGACCAGGCTGGCGATCAGGGTAGGCTTGCGCATAAAAACTCCAGTGATTTCGAGAATACTGAAATCTCCGACTTCAACGGCGGCGAATCATTCCTTTTACTGTAGCGACGAATCCGTCGCCGACTGTACGGGGCGGTGATGCCGACAACCGGCGTAGGCTGGCAAAAAAGCCATTTATAAAAACCGGGGCTCGCCATGCACATCGCCATTCTGACCTTCGACGGCTTCAACGAACTGGACTCACTGATTGCCTACGGCATGCTCAGCCGTATTTCCCTGATCGGCGATAAGGAGTGGCGCGTGAGCATCGCTTCACCTACCCCGCGCGTCACGTCCATGAATGGTTTGACCATCGACGCCCAGATCGACCTGGAGCAGGCCTGCAAGGCCGACGCCGTGTTGTTTGGCAGCGGCATGAAGACCCGGGAAGTGGCCGACAACCCGGCCATCATGAGCCGGCTGCGCCTGGACCCGACGCGCCAGTTGCTCGGTTCCCAATGCTCCGGCACATTCCTGCTGGCACGCCTGGGGCTGCTCGGCCAGGCACCGGCCTGCACCGACACCACCAGTAAACCATGGGTCGTGGCGGCGGGTGTCAACGTGGTCAACCAGGCGTTCCACGCCAATGGCAACATCGCCACCGCCGGTGGCTGTTTCTCCGCCCAGTACCTGTCGGCCTGGGTGCTGGCGCGGCTCAAGGGCCTGGAGACCGCGCGGGAAGTGCTGCATTACTTTGCCCCGGTGGGCGAGAAAGAGGCCTATGTGGAACGAGGGTTGGGGCATATCCGCCAGTATGTGAGTGAAGTGGCGCAAGTCTGAGGCGATGCCCCTGTGGCGAGGGAGCTTGCTCCCGCTGGACTGTTGCGCAGCCCGACGGGAGCAAGCTCCCTCGCCACGGGCCGGACTACACATTGGCAGCAACATCCCCTATAAAGTCCAACACACCTCACCGCACGGACCCCGCCATGAGCACCGCCACCACCTCATCCCCTGCCCTCAAGGAAATCTTCAACGCCACACGCCTTGAGCACATCGCCAGTGAAATGAGCGCGGTGTATCCGGCTTTCGATAGCCGGGCGTTCCTGGACATGGCCAATGACGGGCTGAGCGAGTTGTCGGTGATGCAACGCATGGCGCGAGTCAGTGAGTGCCTGCATGCAGTTCTGCCCTTGGAGTACGAGGCGTCGCTGGATGTGCTGCGGGACCTGGCGCCCCGACTCAACAGCATGTTTGTCAGCATGTTCCTGCCCCACTACGTGGCGTCCTACGGCCGGCACAGCTTCGACCTGTCCCTGGATGCGCTCAAGTATTTCACCCGGTTCGGCTCCTCGGAGTTCGCCGTGCGGCATTTCCTGCGTGATGACCTGGCGCGCACCCTCAAGGCCATGCACGACTGGGCGCACGATCCCAACGAACACGTACGTCGCCTGGCCAGCGAAGGCAGTCGACCGCGCTTGCCCTGGTCGTTCCACCTGGAGCCGATCCAGGCCAACCCCGACCTCGCCGCCGCGATCCTTGAGGCCCTCAAGGCCGACAGCAGCCTGTATGTGCGCAAGTCCGTGGCCAACCATCTCAACGACATCACCAAGCAGCACCCTGACTGGGTGCTGGACCGGATCGAAGGCTGGCCCCTGCAAGATCGCCATACCGCATGGATCGCCCGCCATGCTTTGCGCAGCCTGATCAAACAAGGCAATTCGCGGGCACTGGCGGTTATCGGCGTCGGCGGCAAGGCGCACATCCAGGTGCTGGACTTACAGGTCACGCCGGCGGTGATTCGTCTCGGCGAACCGATTACCTTGTCGTTCAAGGTGCAATCAACCCTCGAGCAGAACCAGCGCCTGGTGATCGACTATGCCATCGACTACGTGAAAGCCTCGGGCGGCACCTCGGCCAAAGTCTTCAAGCTCAAGACCTTCGACCTGCCTGCCCTTGAGTGCGTCAGCCTCAGCCGCTCCCAGCATATTCGCGAACTGACCACCCGCCGACACTACGCGGGCCGGCATGCGGTGCATCTGCTGGTCAATGGCGAACGGCTGGGGAGCACGGCGTTCGACATCGTTCCCTGAGCGGCCGCTCAGGCCAGCGCCAACCGTTGTGCCTTGCGAATGTCCTGCAGGAAGCGCTCGGCCGGCAGCGGGTGGCCCAGCAGGTAACCCTGCAGCGAATCGCACCCCAATTGAGTCAGGAAATCCTGCTGCACGTCGGTCTCCACCCCTTCGGCAACAATCCGCAGCCCCAGGGCCTGGCCGAGGGCGACGATGGCCGAGACAATCGCCGCATCATCACTGTCGTGCTCCAGGTCGCGGACGAAACCGCGATCGATCTTCAGCTCGTTGGCCGGCAAACGCTTGAGGTACATCAGGCTTGAATAACCGGTGCCAAAGTCGTCGATGGACAAATCCACGCCCATGTCCGAGAGCTGCTGCAGCACGGTCATGCTTGCATCGGCATCGCTCATCGCCGTGGTTTCGGTGATTTCCAGGGTCAGGCTGTTGGCTGGCAGATGATGAATTTCCAGCGCCGTGGCGACGCTCTGCACCAAGCCCACGTGACAGAACTGCAAGGCCGACAGGTTCACCGCGATGCGCCAGTCGGTGTAGCCGAGCACGTACCATTCGCGCATCTGGCGGCAGGCCTCGTTCAACACCCATTCCCCGATGGGAATGATCAGCCCGGTCTTTTCCGCAAGGTCGATGAAAGTATCGGGCATCAACAGGCCCTGGGTTGGATGCGTCCAGCGCAACAAGGCTTCGGCCCCCACCGGACGGCCGTTGGCAGCGTCGAACTTGGGCTGGTAATGGAGGCTGAACTGGCGTTGATCGACGGCGATGCGCAGGTCTTGCAGCAGTTGCAGTTGCTTGCGGGCGTTGCTGTTCATCGAGGCATCGAAAAAGCTGTAGCCATTCTTGCCGGCGCCCTTGGCGTGGTACATCGCCGCGTCGGCATTCATCAGCAGCTCTTCGGCGCTCTGGCCGTTGCCTGGATAAAGCGCGATGCCGACACTGGCGGATATCTGCAGGTCATGATCGGCCACCCGGAATGTGCGACCGATCAGCCCGACCTGACGGGCCGCCAGGCGCAACGCATCGTCAGGCTCGGCCAGTTGCACCAGCAGCACGAACTCATCACCGCCGATCCGCGCCAGGGTGTCCTGGCTGCGCAAGTCTTCCCGCAGGCGCAGGGCCACGTCGCGCAGCAACAGGTCGCCCATGTGATGGCCGAAAGCATCGTTGACCGGTTTGAAGCCATCCAGGTCGATGAACATCAAGGCGAAACAGCCGCCCTGCTCAT
The DNA here is from genome assembly GCF_031570495.1 of Pseudomonas sp. JL2. Classification (NCBI taxonomy): domain Bacteria; kingdom Pseudomonadati; phylum Pseudomonadota; class Gammaproteobacteria; order Pseudomonadales; family Pseudomonadaceae; genus Pseudomonas; species Pseudomonas sp. JL2. Next base: position 172,107 of record NZ_JAKUDH010000009.1, on the reverse strand, counting down.
GCACCCGATGCATGGCCTGACCGATACGATCGGCCAGCAGCACGCGGTTGGGCAATTCGGTGAGGGGGTCGTGCAGGGCCAGTTGCGTCAGCTCACGGTTGGCCAGAGTCAGCGATTGGGCCAGCTCTGCGGTCCGGGCCTCCAGGCGCGCATCGAGAATCGACGTGAGCAAGGCGATGGCCAGTACCGCCAACGTGGTGATCAGCACCAGATTGTCCAGACCCTTGCCACTCAAGCCGTCCAGAGCACCGCAAAAGCTGCCGTCGCTGAAGCGCGCTGCGGCCATGCCGGTGTAATGCATGCCGACAATGGCCAGGCCCATCACGACAGCAGCGCCGGCGCGGGCCAGACGTACATGGGGGATGTTCTGGCGCAAGCGAAAGGCGATCCACAACGCAGCCGCCGAAGCGCCGACCGCAATCACCAGCGAAGCCCCGAACAACGAGGGGTCATAATCAATACCCGGCTGCATCCGCAGCGCCGCCATGCCGGTGTAATGCATGGCGCTGATGCCGGCGCCCATGATCAACGCGCCGAAAGCCAGTTGCCACGCCGGCAATTGCGGTTGACTGACCAACCACAGGGCAAAACCGCAGGACAGGATGGCGATCAGCAGCGACAAGGCGGTGATCGATACATCGTAGCCAAGCTCCACCGGCAAGGTGAACGCCAGCATGCCGATAAAATGCATGGACCAGACCCCGACGCCCATTGCCAGGGAACCGCCGGCCATCCACCAATGCGCCGCGCGCCCCTGGGTGGTCGCGATGCGGCCGGTCATGTCCAGCGCAGTGTAGGAAGCCAGTACCGCAACAAACAGGGAAATTGAAACAAGGGCCGGGGAGTAACTGCCGATGAGCATGGTTTTTTCTCGTGACTGGAAAGCCGAACTGCTTCCATGCCCGGTTGAAAGGCGGCGATTGTACTCAATTGCGGTACGGGCGTACCGACCAAATATCAAAAAGCCATCAACCCTGGAATATTTGCGACGAAGGACATCTTGTCTCCGGATGACTGAAGGCACCTGCGTCACAGGCCGTTCGGCTAAGCTGTGGTGGGCCATATTTCAGGAGACCCATCCATGATCGCCCCAACCACCGCGTTAGTGGTAATAGACGTTCAGAACGACTTCATCCCCGGAGGCCAATTAGCCGTACCGGGGGGTGACGAAATCGTGCCATTGATCAACCGCCTGGGTCGTTCATTCAGGCAGGTCATCCTCGCCCAGGACTGGCATCCGGCCGGGCACGCTTCGTTTGCCTCCAGCCATCCGGACAAGCAACCGTTCGACCTCATTCAACTGCCCTATGGCGAACAGAAACTGTGGCCCGACCACTGCATACAGGGCACCCAAGGCGCCGCGCTGCACCCGGCCCTGGACCTGCCCCACGCGCAACTGATCATTCGCAAGGGCTGCAACCCGGACATCGACAGCTATTCGGCCTTCATGGAAGCCGACCGCCAGACACCCACCGGCCTGACGGGCTACCTCAAGGAGCGCGGCATCGACACGGTGTACATGGTGGGGCTGGCGCTGGATTTCTGCGTGATGTTCTCGGCGCTGGATGCCCGGGCGGCGGGGTTCAACGCGCTTGTGGTGCTCGACGCCTGTCGGGGCATTGATATCGACGGTTCGATGGAGGCGGCAATCCGGCGGATGCAGCAAGCGGGTGTGGCGCTGATTGAATCGAGCGCAATAAACGCCTGACCCCTCCCCCAGCCTCACCGCGTTGGCAACCACAAGCGCAATCGCGCCCCACCCAGCGGCGAAGCTTGCGCCGTCAGCGTACCGCCCTGGGCTTGCAGGGCGCGACGGCTGATGGCCAGGCCCAGGCCAAAACCACCCGTGGCGCGGTCGCGGCTGCGGTCCAAGCGATAGAACGGTTCGAACACACGCTCGCGCTCGCTGTCAGGAATACCGATACCGTCGTCGTCGACCCAGATCTCGCAGCCCTGGACGCCGACCAGCACGCCGACCTGGATCCGCTTTTCGCAATAACGCATGGCGTTGCGTAACAGATTCTGCAACGCCCGGGCCGTCAGGCGCGGGTCCAGCACGAAACGCTCCAGCGTGCCGTGCAGCAGCACATCGATCACCACATCCGGCGCCGCCAGGTCCTCGTCGACACTGCCCAGGATACTGTCGATGAACTCGTCCAGCGCCACCTCCACGCGTTCGGGCAGAAGCTCGGGGTTCTGCAGACGGCTGTAAGACAGCAACTCCAGCACCAACTCATCCAGCTCGCGGATGTGCGCCACCAACCCTTGCAGCCGTTCGCGACTGGCCGGCGGCAGGTCATCGGACAGCGCCAGGGCCAGGCCGAAATCGAGGCGGGTCAATGGCGTGCGCAATTCATGGGACACCGCATTGAGCAGATCGCGCTGCTGGTTGAGCAAGCGCTCGATGTCGCCGGCCATTGTGTCGAACACGTGGGCCAGGCTGCCGATGTTCGAGCTGGAGCCAATCTGCGTACGTTCGCTCAAATGGCCTTTGCCGAAGCGTTCAGCCGTGCGCTTGAGCCGTTCCAGATCGCGCCAATGGGGCCGCAACCAAAGCAGCAGGCACGCCAGCATCGTGGCACCGATCAACACGTTGATGCTCCAGTACAGCCAACTGACCTCGGTCGGGTCCGGGGGCACAATCATCTTGACCGCCGTGCGCTCATCCAGCGGCGCGGCCGCCAAGGTTCGCCAGGCCCATTCGCCCAGGCGCACCACGTTCTCGCCGCGCTTTAGACGCGCCTGCTCGTCGGCGCTGAACCCCTCATCATCAATGGCCGCCAGTTCGATGCGCAGCGGCTCGAACTCCTTGTCCATCTGTGCCGCCAGTGCCGGCCACTGTTCGCTGGGCACGTTATGGAACTGCCTGACCATCAAGGTTTGCAGGCCACGGGAGTAATCGAGGTTGTAGTTCAGGAAGCGCTCATGAAACAGCCGGACCACCAACTCCGGCATCAGATAGATCGCGGCGCTGTAGGACACGATGGTGACCAGGTAAAGGCGAATCAGCAGCTTCCACATCGACTCAGCATTCCCACTCGGAACGGCTGAACAGATAACCCTTGCCCCACACGGTCTTGATCTTGCGGGCTTCGCCGGCGTTGTCGTCGAACTTGCGCCGCAGCTTGGAGATCGCCACGTCCACCGAGCGGTCGGTGCCGTTGAACTCGATGCCGCGCAGACGCTGCAGGATCTGGTCGCGGCTCAGCACCTCGCCGCAATGCCGGCCAGTACCACCAGCAGGTTGTATTCGCCGCTGGACAGCTCCACCGTTTGCCCGCGCCAGGTCACAGCGCGTTCGGACAGGTCGATGCACAGGTTGCCCATGAGAATGCGATCGTTGACCGTCTGCGGCTCGGTAAGGCTGCTGCGGCGCAACAAGGTCCGAACGCGTGCCAGCAGGACCCGAGGTTCACAGGGTTTGCTGACGTAGTCATCGGCGCCCATTTCCAGGCCCAACACCTGATCATGGCTGTCGTCCCGGGCGGTGAGCATCAGAATCGGCAAGGTCGCCGAATCGGCCCGCAACAAGCGGCAGACCTGCAAGCCGTCCAGCCCCGGCAGCATCAGATCGAGGATCACCAGGTCCGGCGGATCGACCCGCGCCCGTTCCCGCACATGATCGCCACGGCTGAGCACACTGACCCTGTAGCCGTTGCGTTCCAGGTAACTGGCGATCAGTTCGCAGAGGGCGGTGTCGTCTTCCACCAGGAGGATGTTGGGCATGGGTGTTTCCAGAAAAGTGCTGTGGCGCCTGGTTGGGCCTCATCGCGAGCAAGCTCGCTCCCACAAGGGTCTTCGGTACAACACAAAACCACTGTGGGAGCGAGCTTGCTCGCGATGGCGATGTCACAGGCGCAGAGAATCTCAAGCTGCCAAGGATATACGCCCTCACCCACCTACGAGCAAACCCCTTACACAATTTCACACAGCCGCTACAAAGCTTTACCGGTGCAGCCCGTCATCCCTGCACTTTCATAAGCCAGCGTCGCTGTAAACTGTCAAACCTGACAGTTTACAGCGGGCCAGTATCGCGCTCAGATGGCAGGACCCATAGTCAGATAATGCTCTGCACTGTCGGTACAGCCTTGCGATATTCCAATGGAGACCATGACCATGAGCACAGCACAAAAACTGTCAGTCAATACGGTTCGACAATCCCTCTTCAGCAATGAATTCGCAGCATCCATTGATCAACGTCCCCCGGTACCGTTCAGAGCGTCCTTTTCCCGCGTGAGCTACCCCCTGTTTGGTGACTGCCTGACCATAACGGCGACGCTTCGAGATGCAGTCGACAACCACATCAAGACCATCAGGATCATTTTCATCGAAGATCCTGTCGATAACACTCCACAACGTGCCAAGGACGTGAGGGTCTTCTACGGTGATACCGCGGAGAGCCCGCCGTCAGAGTATTCGACATCTGAACCTTTGACGTCCCTGAATTTTGATTCGCAAAACCTTTCCATCAGCGGCACCATAGATGCACGTGTAGACGACGGATTGGTAAATCCGAAAGCCCATGACCTGATGATGAATTTCAGGCTGGTTGCAGAGCCTGGGTCCCGACGCACTTGAGCCCGATAAGCGCCGCAATAAAAAAGCTCCGGACTTTCGATCCGGAGCTTTTTTATTGAACGACCAAGCGCGAATCGGCGCATTGTCAGAAGTTGAAACTAAGACCCGCGCTGACGTTGTAATCCTGCTTGACGGTCTTGCTTTGGCTTGAGCCGGCCTCGGCGAAAACCTGAAGTCCGTGGGGCAGTGCCCAATTGATTCCACCCGCCAGCTCCAGGCTGGTGGCGGAGCTATCGTTGTTGAACGAACTGTCGTTGACGCCCACCTGGTTGCGCTTGATAAGCTCCTGGCCAACGGCAACGCGCACCCGCGGCTGCAACTTGTGGCCGTTGCCCAGATCGATCTCGCTGCCCAGGTAAGCACCACCCTTGACGACCAGCGACCGGGTCAGCTCGCTATCGACTTCAAGGCCATTGTCCAGCTTGTAATGTTCACCGGATACCACCGCAGCGGCGACCTGAGCAAAAGGTCCCCAGAAGAACCCGCTGCCCAATTGGTCTTGCAGACCCACCTCCAGCGAACCGCTCAAACCGTAGGCGTCATAAGACCCCTTGGTTTTCACGCCATCACTCATGCGCACGTCCAGGCTGTTGTCGAATCGATTGATCTTGGTGACCGCGTCAACATAGAAGCCCGATTGAGGATCGAATTTCGTCAAATAGGCCCCGACGGAATAGCTGTCCACCGAACCCGAACTGCCATGCTTGAGATCCAGGTTCGAGCGGCTGTACCCCACCATGCCGCCGACCAGCCAATCGCTGTCGCCCAGCGCTGCATCGGCACCGATCACCAGCCCCTGCTGGGTCTGGCTGTAGCCACCGGCGTAGGCATTCTGCACGCTGTAGCGGTTATTGTAGGTACGGGTCCAGAGGCCGGGCTTGGCACCGGTCAACCGGCGATCCCCCATACGCGAATTCAGCAACGTGCTTTCCGCATAAATAATGGTGGGCGCGGTATTGGCGATCGCCAGCACCGAACGGGTACTGGTGCTCGGCCCGTCGTCAGGGCGCAGATACCAGCCATTGCCTTCCTGGACCAGTTGGTAAGTCAGGGCGCCGACATCGACAGCCCCATTGTTCAGCGCCAACTGTCCGTTACCTGCACCGAATTCAGCAATGTGTATCAAATCACCGGCCGCCCTGTTCCCAGTGGCACTGACTGACACGACATGCTCACCCGACGCGCTTTCGGCATTGAGAAAATCCGTTTCACCGGTGACAAAATCGGTGTACATGTTGAAAGAACCGTTACCTGAGAGCTCGCGGACATTCAGCGTGTAGAACGTTGGCCCCGGCGCAAAATCCACCCGGCCACCGTCCAGCGACAGATTGTTCACGTTATTGCTGCCGGTCAGGGTCCAGGTCGCTTGCCCTCTGATTGCAAGGTCGGCTGTACCCTCCACGCCGCCGGTAAATTGGGAGCTGTTATCGAGCACCACGTCAGTGGTGTGCCCGGCATCGCCTTTGATGGTGCCGATGAAGGCACTCTGATTATCGAGACTGACTCGCGCTACGTTTTGCAGATCACCGGTCAGCGAGGCCTGGTTGTTCAGTGAAGCGTTCACATTGCTGCCGGCCTCGACCACCACATTGCCCTGCAACAGGCTATTGTCGACGCTGAAGTCGACGTTCGTACCGTCCGTCACTTCCAGGATCGTGCCGTTGCCACCGATAAGCGTCGAACCGTTCGATACTTCAACCACGAACGCTCCCAACGGGATGGCACCCACATTCGCCAAAATCGCCGAGCCCGTCTTGCCTTCGACGCTGGAGTTGTTCAGCACCAGTTTGCTGATCTGTTCGTCGGTACCGTCCAACTCGAACGTCACGCCATTCAGCCCGCCGATGATTTTGGACTGGTTATTGAGCGCCACCTGCCCTCCTGCGATCCGTACACCGAAGCTGGAACTGTCGGTGCCTTCAATGGTGCTGTTATTCAAGTTCAGGGTGCTATAGGAGGTGGCCACCGCGCCCCCCAAAACGCCGCTCACGGTGCTGTTCAACAAAGCCACGTTGGAGCCTGTCGACGTGTCGATATCGCGTACCGCCGCAAGCCCGTAATCGAGCCCGGATATCGTGCTGCCGCTGACGTTGGCGTCACTGTTGGTCAGCGAAACCGTAATGGCCCCGCTTGCCCCCGTTACCGTGGCACCGGTCAGGTTCAAGGTCGCCCCATCCGTTGCACTGATCTGCTGGGTCGTACCGGTGTTGACGTTCAAGGTGCCGGCCTGGACGTCGATGTCCAACGTATCGGCGCCATTGACGTTGAGGGTGGCATCCGCTGCGATGCGCCAGCTCTCCACGGTCGGCGAGGGCGAGATCGTTTCCGTCTCCCCGGGGTTCAGGTCTCGCCCTTGTGCATAAGGGATGACAAAAGCGAGCGCCAGGACCGATGGATATCTCCATCTGCCACAATGAACTTTCGATAGAGAAAACTGAGCTGATTGCATATGAACTACCCTAAAAACGATATTTGGAACTGGTTGGCTCGCTGATCTTTACCCGATCACATTCGAGAAGAGGCGCCAGACTACTGAGGAAGCCCAAAATTCAATGTAGGATTATTCTGAAAACAACTCAGACAATTCCGTTGCAAAAGCAAGATAAGTCGCATCCCTTCACTGCAATTCAACAGAGCACTGCTGCGAAGGGAGCATCAAGCAAGATCTTTACTCAACCCTCGCAATATTCATTATATGGATTGACAAGATTGACCACTATCTCAAACTTGTCAGAGGGATAATCAACTCCATTAATCTCCACCTCGTACCAAATCCTCCAATAACCAAGATAGGGTCCTGTTCCTCCCGAAACAGGAGGAGGTTCAGGAATATTGCGGATATAGGGATCATAAGGTTGGATGGTCATGGTAAACCCGGCCGTTGGCTCTGGGTCGACAATCGTGTGAGGTATAGTCGAAGTAAAAGCGGTGCCTTGTGCTACCTGAGTGTAACCCGCATCCCTGTATCCTTGCGCACGCAGGGTAACTTTCCGTCCCACTTGAAGGTGCACAGGGTCTCCCTCGATGTTGACTACCGCGCTCCACGTGGTCTGGTCCAGATCATCGCACAGTAGCAAGCCTGGGTTGTCCGTGGTTATTGAAGGAGGGTCCAAGTCAACGACCATTGCATTGTTGATCACCGTTTGGATGAGTGACGGATTTTCATTGACTCCGCCGATGTCCGAAACGAAATATTGAAGGTTATGAGGACCGATTCCGGCGTCGTTGATAACGTCCCAAGACAGAATAATCGTTGCCTCTGTATCGTTATCCTCCGGGAAAGCGCGATCATTCAGTTCCACACCTGCGTACTCAGCCCTAATCATCTGCCCCTTTTTTACGGGCTTATTAGTATCTGTCCACAAGTCAATGGTGATTGTCTGGTTGTCACCATAATCTGCAATCTCAATGATGTTATCCACTGCCGTGCTTGTAACATTAGGTGCATCCAATTTATCATTGGGTTGACCCGGATCAGTGGGGTCAATCGGACCGGCGACATAGAGATTCGAAGAAATATCTACAGATGAGACAGACAGAGTCTCTGTCCCGCGCAACAAAGTAGCTTCAACGCTGACGGGAACGTTGCCTTCGGTTGTAAGCCCGCCCGAATAATAATCATTGAAAATAGTAGCAAAAGGCACAGGAAAAACCAGTTTGGTAAGGCTACCGAAAGCCTTAGTATCTACCAGTGTATTATTCCACGTAAGTTTAATCTCATCTCTATCCTCTATGTGCTCAACCCTTTCCACCTCGACTGTAACGCCACCGGGCTCTGCACAATCTTTCAAATCGATAAGGCGATCGGTCTGAGCCAAAGGAACAATGGGGTCTTCGAGCACTGGCGCTGGTGCAAAAACAATTTTCAAGGGTTGAGCATCTGCCAAAGCGCTCTTGTTCCCAACAGCATCAAAATGCTGATAAAAAAGAAAGTTGGTGCCAGGAGGCAGACTACGCAAAGTCGCCCCTGGCACTTGAAATACACCAGTTTGCGGTAACGTATAAGGGGGAGGATTAACAGGCTCACCCCCATGAGCTTCCGAAAATTCCGTGCTGATATATAAGTAACATATATCCCCCGCTTCCCAACCCTGAGTGCCAACCGTAACTTCCATGACACCGTTGGGGAGGTTGCCGACGTAGGTGTCATCGATGATGTAGGACGGTGGAATGACTGGATTGACGCGTACCACCGGTGGCCGACTCTTTGGTCCGTCAGGGTCCGCTTGGTAGTGGGCCCGTCGGTCAATTACAATTTCTTTCGGATCTGAAGTCCAGAAATTCCCCAAGGGATGCCTCACCCGGTATCGAACCCACCATTCAGAAGGCGTGCCGGCCGGATTGTAATCAGTCAAATTTTCTGTCGGAATACCCGCTATATATTCTGGAGGACGTGCACCGATATCAGTGCCGGCGTCAAACTCATCTACCGTCACCCAAGACGTAGAGATTTCCGTTTGTGCGATTTGAACGGTGACACGATCATCGGGGTGTTGGGTTGCCCAGAGCTTAAGCGTAACCGGCAATTTCTGGCCAGGCAGCAGTTTATCAACATACACGCGCCTGTCGGTGTCACTGACAATAACGCCAGGAAACTCTGGAGGAAGTCCCGCCAGAGGTCCTGATGCTGCACGAGCACTGCGCACACGTTGCCGGTCGATTTCCGCTATTTCCTGTTTCACGTTCATTTCATGCTCTCCACAATAATATCCAGATCCAAACTCACACTATCGAAATCCCCCTACCGCAAAGACTGTTTTAACGGCTAAAAAGCAGCCGATCATTGATCTGAGTGACGAGTGTTCATCAAGGCCCACAAGGTCCAGTCTCGCCGGGCAGATACCGATCGACTTTCACCCGCTTCAACTCGGATTCGCCGATAAACACCCCAGCACTACGGATCTTGTACTGAGCCATCCCACAGCCATAGATCAGGGGTTCAAGATGATTGACCCAAGGAATGGGCGGCAATACAAACCCGTCCGGATTCTCTGCTTCCGCCTTGGTGAGTTCATGGGTAAAGACACCTTCAGTGCCATCAATATAACTTTCAGGCGTGGGATTCAAAGTGCGGTAGGCACGCCAGGTGAGTACACATTCATCCCCTTCCAGGAACCCCTGATACGGAATTCTTATAAAGACCCCATCCCAAATGGGGGGCGTTGTGCCGCAGTTCAAATAACCATTTGTTGTATACAAAAAATCGACATCTTCCAATCTGGGCAGGGGAATGACACTGTGATCGATAAATAACTCTGTCTCTAACGAGGTAAACCAATTGCCGATAGGCTGTATCGATCTAGCTCGGTAATAGAGATAAGCCACACCGTCTCCGGCCCATAAATGGACGGGTAATGGAATCACGAACTCAGTTTCCATGATCGGACCTGGCTTATCTTGATCATAGACAGCGGTCGTCGTACCGTCTCGCCGCCAATAAACCACCAACCTATCAACCTTGCCGATTTGATCGGCATAATTAGGCCATAATGGAACCCGAGCCTGCCCGCCATTCATTAGAATCGAGGCCGGAACTTGTCCACTGGGAGGGACATCATCTACCGGCGGCCCCTCGGGCGCCAGGGTGCCTGGCCCTGCCTCCCCATTACCGGATGTCGACATGACGTCCTCCTACTTAATTGGCTCTTGTAGCGGGCGTGCCGTGTTGAATTAAGTAGATACTCGTTATCCGACCTTGCCTACTGTCAGAACTTACAGGTCAATCGACCGTTTATCGGGTTTTAGTGTTTGAATCAAATAAGACAAGGCGCCCCCTACAGACGGAGTGGTATCAGTCTTTATCTGCACCCGCGCAACGATAAGCCCGTAGTCAGGTATGGCGGACGCACATTAACTGCGCGGCACACAAGGCAATCCGCTGACAGGCCTGCGTCAGTTTCTGCTGATCAACCACCAACCCGATGCGTATGTGCCCCGCGGCACTGGGCCCGAACGCCTCGCCCGCCAGCACCGACACGCCATGGCCGTCGAGCAGGCGCTCGGCGAATGCCTGGGCGCCCAGGCCGGTGCCACGCACATCGACCATCACGAACATGCCGCCATCGGGCCGCACGGGTTTCAGGCCCGGACAGCCCTCAAGCGCGGCGCACACCAGGTCCCGACGCTGGCGATACTCCTGGTGCATCTGCGCCACTTCTGGCAAGTCCTGCTCCAGCGCCACCTGGGCCGCCCGCTGGACGAAATCCGGCAGGCCGAACAACATGCACAACGACAGGTTGGCCAGATGTTCAGCCAGAGGTTCGGGACCGAGCACCCAGCCGATGCGCCAACCGGTCATGGCGTGGGATTTGGACAGGCTGTTGATCGTCGCGGTGCGCTCGGCCATGCCCGGCAGGCTGGCCGGGCTGATGTGTTCGCCTTCGTACAGCAGGTCGCTGTAGACCTCATCGCTGATCAGCCACAGATCATGTTCGATGCACAACTGCGCCAATGCTTGCCAGGTGGACAGCGGCAGGCTGGCGCCGGACGGGTTGTTCGGGCTGTTGAGCAGCATCGCCCGGGTACGGGGGGTAATCAGCCGGGCGACGTCGGTCGGGTCAACCCGAAAAGCGTTTTCCGGGCGCACCGCCACCGGCAGCACTTTCGCCCCGCAGGCGCCAAACACGGCTTCGTAGGTGACATACATCGGTTCGGCGATGATCACTTCATCACCGGGGTTGAGCAGACATTGCGCGACCGCATAGACCCCACACTGCGCCCCCGGCAACACGGTGACATGCTCGGCGCCTACCGGCTGGCCACAACGCTGGCGATGGCGCCGGGCAATGCTGGCGCGCAGGGTGTGCACGCCGCGCACGTCCGAATAATGCGTGTCTCCGGCGCGCAGGCTGGTCACAGCGGCGTCGGTGATGGCGCGAGGGGTGTCGAAATCCGGGTCGCCCACCGATAACAGCAATACATCCATGCCCTGCTCGCGCATGGCCAACGCTCGGTCGTGGATCTGCCACGCGGCGGCGCCGTCGCCGGTGATGCGGCGGGTCAAATCTGAAAAGCGCATGTACCACTCCTGTTTTGCGCGAAGTCCAGCCTCAACCCTATCTCAAATTCAACGCCGTGGGAGCAAAGCTTGCTCGCGATATGGGCGACTCGATTCCTGGGAGACCGCAGCGCCTGTATCGCGGGCAAGCCTTGCTCCCACAGGTCTATCGGGCGGCCACTCGCCAAAGCCGGGCGATGTCCCGGGCTCGTTCAGTCAGCAGCCGTGGCGCGTCGCCACAGGCCTCTTGCAGGGTCATCGGCCCGCTGACCAGGGCAAAGGCTGCTTCGATGCCGTGCTCATACAGCGCCTGATAACCCTCCCCCAGCGTGCCGGCGATGACCACCACGGGTACGCCATGCTGGCGGGCGATGCGCGCCACGCCAAAGGGGGTCTTGCCACGCAAGGTCTGGGCGTCGAAACGGCCTTCGCCGGTGATCACCAGGTCAGCGCCGTTGATCGCCTCGGCCAGCCCGGTCAACTGGGCGACGACGTCCACGCCGGTGCGAAAGTGCGCGCCCAGAAACGCCTTGGCGGCAAACCCCAGCCCTCCGGCGGCGCCGCTGCCCGGTTCGTCGCGTACATCCTTGTTCAACGCCTGGGCACAGTGTTCAGCGAAATGCCCCAACGCCTGGTCCAGTTGCTGTACCTGCTCAGGGGATGCCCCTTTCTGCGGGCCGAAAATCGCTGAAGCGCCGTGAGGTCCGCACAACGGGTTATCGACATCAGCGGCAATCTCGAAACTGACCTGGGCCAAGCGCGGGTCCATCTTGCTCAAATCGATGCGGGCCAGTTCAGCCAAAGCCAGGCCGCCCGGTGGAAGCGGTCGGTTGTGTTCATCCAGCAGCACCACGCCCAGGGCCTGCATCGCGCCGGCACCGCCGTCGTTGGTGGCGCTGCCGCCGATGGCCAGGATCACGCGCCCGGCGCCTTCGTCCAGGGCGGCGCGAATCAGCTCGCCGGTGCCGTAGGTGCTGCTGGAACAGGCGTCACGTTGCCCAGGAGGTACCAGCTGCAAGCCGCTGGCCTCGGCCATCTCAATGATCGCGGTGCGGCTGTCGGGCAACCAGCCCCAACGCGCTTCGACCCTGCCCCCCAACGGACCTCTCACCCAACTGCACCGCCACTGCCCGTTGCAGGCCGCCAGCACCGACTCCACCGTGCCCTCCCCGCCGTCGGCCATCGGGCACTTGATCAACTGCGCATCCGGCCAGACCTGGGCCAGGCCTTGGGCGACAGCATCGGCCACGCCCTGGGCGCTCAGGCTGTCCTTGAACGAGTCGGGGGCGATGACTATTTTCATACTTATTCTCCGGTTCCAGTGCACGGCACGGCAGTTGAGCGCAATTGTTCAAGTTCACGCAATCGGGTTGCCATCGACACCGTTGTCGAGGCTGATGGCATCATCGCGAGCAGGCTCGCTCCCACAGGGATCCGGGCTAGCTGAAACCTGTGGCCCAGGCAGATCAGTGTGGGAGCGAGCCTGCTCGCGATAGCGGTCTGCCTGTCAAATCTCTATCGAGTGCGTGGGTTGTTGTCGGGAGTGTAAGGGGTCGAGCGTGGCCTGCGATCTTTTCGTTTGCCACGCCCGGTTGTTCTGGGGTTTGATTGGGCCTTTCCCATCGATAAAAGGACCTTGTCATGAGCTACCGCACGCTAGGCCATTCCGGGTTGCAAGTCTCGACATTGACTCTGGGCACCATGATGTTCGGCGAACAGACCAGCACCGAGGATTCACTGCGGATCATCGACAAGGCCTGGGACCAGGGCATCAATTTCATCGACACCGCAGACGTCTACACCAACGGTCGTTCCGAAGAGATCGTCGGCGAGGCGATTGCCAGTCACCGTCATGAATGGGTGCTGGCCACCAAGGTCGGCTTCGGCCCGCCGGATGGTGTCCCCAACCGCAGCGGCCTGAGTCGCAAGCATATTTTCAATGGCATCGAGGCCAGCCTGACGCGCCTGGGCACCGATTACCTGGACATCTATTACCTGCACCGCGAAGACCACAACACCCCGCTTGAGGTCACGGTGTCGGCCATCGGTGACTTGATTCGTCAGGGCAAGATCCGCTACTGGGGCCTGTCGAACTACCGTGGCTGGCGCATCGCCGAGGTGATTCGAATCGCCGACCGCCTGGGCATCGACCGGCCGGTAATCAGCCAACCGCTGTACAACATCGTCAATCGCCAGGCCGAAACCGAGCAGATCACCGCCGCGCAGAACTATGGCCTCGGCGTGGTGCCTTTCAGCCCCCTCGCCCGCGGGGTGCTCAGTGGCAAGTACGCACCGGACGTGGCACCGGACGCCAACAGTCGCGCCGGTCGCCAGGACAAACGCATCCTGGAAACCGAATGGCGGGTCGAGTCCCTGCGCATCGCCCAACAGATCCAGCAATACACCCAGGAACGCGGCGTGGGCATTGTCGAGTTCGCCATTGCCTGGGTGCTGAACAACCGCGCCGTCACCTCGGCCATCGTCGGACCGCGCACCGAGGAACAATGGGATGGCTACACCAAGGCGCAGTCGGTGACGATCACGGCCGAAGATGAAGCCTTCATCGATTCGCTGGTGACACCGGGGCATGCCTCGACGCCAGGCTTCAATGACGTGGGCCACTTCGTACCGGGGCGGGTGGCGCGTACGTCATAACTTCGTCGACTCCGACGAACACTGTGGGAGCATGGCTTGCCCGCGATGGCCGCGCTGCGGTTCAAGGGCTGAACCGCGTTATCGTTCATCGCGGGCAAGCCTTGCTCCCACAGGCCATGCACCACAGATAAATTTTCCAGTCACAAGTCCGGGTGTCGATGATCACCCTCATGAGAACCACTGTGTCCAAAGGCATCGTTCTATCGGTCTCAGCCTCCGTGCTGTTCGCCGTCATGTATTACTACACCTCCCTGCTCTCGCCGCTGACCGGCGTGGAAATCTTCGGTTGGCGCATGCTGCTGACGATGCCCTGCATGACGGTGTTCATGCTGGTGGCAAAGGAGTGGAATCTGGTAACGGCGCTCGGTCGGCGCCTGATCGCCGCGCCGCGCCTGTTGCTCGGTGCCATGGCGTCTTCGGCGTTGATGGGCGCGCAGTTGTGGCTGTTCATGTGGGCCCCCCTCAACGGCTACAGCCTGGACGTGTCACTGGGGTATTTTTTGTTGCCGCTGTCGATGGTTCTGACCGGGCGCCTCGTCTATGGCGAGCGCCTGTCCTACCTGCAGAAAATCGCCGTGTTCTTCGCCACCCTCGGCGTGGTCAACGAGTTGTACCAGGTGGGTGGGTTTTCCTGGGCGACACTGCTGGTGGTGGTGGGTTATCCGATCTACTTCATCCTGCGCAAACGCCTGGGGACTGACAACCTGGGCGGGTTGTGGCTGGACATGACCCTGATGCTGCCGTTGGCGCTCTGGTTCGTACAAAGCGGGGAGCAAGGTTTCGCTGTTTTCGACCAGTACCCTTGGCTGTCGCTGCTGATCCCGTTGCTCGGGGTGATCAGTGCTTCGGCGCTGGTGGCCTACATCGTTGCCAGCCGGTTGCTGCCGTTCAGCCTGTTCGGGCTGTTGAGCTATGTCGAACCAGTGTTGCTGCTGGGCGTTGCCTTGCTGCTGGGAGAAAGCATCCAGGCCAGTGAATGGCTGACCTACATTCCCATCTGGCTGGCCGTGGCAGTGCTGGTGTTCGAAGGATTCAAGCATCTGATGCGCCAGCGACGCCGGACCTGAAACTTACACGGCCCTTGTGGGGGCGAGCCTGCTCGCGATATCAACTGCACATTCAACATTGATGTATCTGACAGGTCGCGATCGCGAGCAGGCTCGCTCCCACATTGAGATCTGCTGGCCAATAAAAACCCGTACGGCAGTTACGCCGCACGGGTTGTCTGTTGCCTCAGCTCTTACTCAGTAGCCAACACACCACGCCGCACCTGGTCACGCTCGATGGACTCGAACAACGCCTTGAAGTTGCCTTCGCCGAAGCCATCGTCGCCCTTGCGCTGGATGAACTCGAAGAACACCGGCCCCATCAGGGTTTCCGAGAAAATCTGCAACAGCAGACGCTTGTCGCCCTGTTCGGAAGCGCCGTCCAGCAAAATGCCCCGCGCTTGCAGTTCATCCACCGGCTCGCCGTGGTTCGGCAGGCGGCCTTCGAGCATTTCGTAGTAGGTGTCCGGCGGCGCGGTCATGAAGCGCATGCCGATGCTTTTGAGCTGGTCCCAGGTCTTGATCAGGTCATCGGTCAGGAAGGCCACGTGCTGGATGCCTTCACCGTTGAACTGCATCAGAAACTCTTCGATCTGCCCGGCGCCCTTGGACGATTCCTCGTTCAGCGGGATGCGGATCATGCCATCCGGGGCGGTCATGGCCTTGGAGGTCAGGCCGGTGTATTCGCCCTTGATGTCGAAGTAACGGATCTCGCGGAAGTTGAACAGCTTCTCGTAGAAGCCGGCCCAATAGGCCATGCGCCCGCGATACACGTTGTGGGTCAGGTGGTCGATGATTTTCAGGCCCGCGCCCACCGGGTTGCGGTCAACGCCTTCGAGGAACACGAAGTCGATGTCGTAGATCGAACTGCCTTCACCAAAACGGTCGATCAGGTACAGCGGCGCGCCGCCGATGCCTTTGATTGCCGGCAGGTTCAGCTCCATCGGACCGGTTTCGATGTGAATCGGCTGGGCGCCGAGTTCCAGGGCGCGCTTGTAGGCCTGTTGCGAATCCTTGACCCGGAATGCCATGCCGCACACCGACGGCCCATGTTCGGCGGCGAAGTACGAGGCCACGCTGTGGGGCTCGTTGTTGAGGATCAGGTTGATCGCGCCCTGGCGATACAGGTGCACGTCCTTGGAGCGGTGGCTGGCCACTTTGGTGAAGCCCATGATCTCGAAGATCGGCTCCAGGGTGTTGGGTGTCGGGGATGCGAATTCGATGAATTCAAAGCCCATCAGGCCCATCGGGTTTTCGTATAGATCTGCCATGTTGGCGCCTCATCATGCTTATCAATTAACGGAGCGTTAGTTGCCGGCCATGCTGAGGGCACGCGGTGGCGCGCAGGAAATGCCGCGAACGGTGCGGGCGAGGAAATCGCCGTAGATCAGTTGAAACCCGAATATCTTCATTGTCGACCCAAGGCTCTTGCGGGCGAGGCTTCTGCTGCCAGAAGACGTTTATTCTTATATGCGTAACTCGATTCTACACAGCGTAACCACGTTTGTCCGCCTTCGGTATCAAATCGTCTTTTGCGGCGACCGCGCAAGGGGTTTGTTGCACAGGAAAATCCCCGTCAGGATCAGCCCCGCACCTACACCCATCAAGACGGTGAGCCGCTCGTCCAACAGCAGCGCCCCGAACAGCACGGCGGTCAACGGGTTAAGTGCGATGAACACGCCGGAACGGGTCGCGCCAATCCGACGGATGCCGTCGTACCAGGCAATATAGGCCAACGCCGATCCCAGCACGCCCAAGTACAGCAAGCTCAACCATTGCCGAATGTCCAGCCCGCGCAAAGCTTCAACGCCAACTTCGCCTGCGGCCGCGCAGGCTAGCCACAACATCAAGGTGCCCAGCAGAATCGACCAGGTCACGGTTTGCAAAGGCCCGAGGCTTTCATTCAGCTTTTTGGAAAACAAGGAATAGACGCCCCAGCCCAGCACGCAGCCAAAAATCAGCAGATCGCCCAGCCAGCCCTGCCCTGCACTCTGCAGCAAGGACGGATCGCGGCTGACGATCACCAGCCCCGCCCCGCCGATACACAGCACAATGCCCGCAACTTTCGCCCGGCTCAGCCGTTCCTTGAACAGCCACCAGGACGCCAGCCCTATCACCGCCGGATTCAAGGCCACGATCAACGAGGCCCGCGACGCATTGATGTACTGCAAGCCATAGAAGAAACACAGGTTGTAGAAAAAGATCCCGAAGAACCCCAGCGCCGCCAATTGCAGCCCTTGTTTCAGGCTGGGCCTGGCCAGCGGGATCCCGGCCAGGCCGAGAAACAGCAACAGCGCGAGACTGGCCAACAGAAACCGCAGGCTGGCAGCGAGCAGCGGTGCCAGGGCATCGGAAAGGATCCTCCCGGCAACGAAGGTGCCGCCCCAGATCATGGTGACCATGGCCAGTTTCAGGTACACCGGCAGGTCCGAAGGGGCTGGAACGGATTGTTCGAGGGTTTTCATGGTTTCACCACATTGAAATAAAACGACTACCCGTGGCGAGGGAGCTTGCTCCCGCTGGGCTGCGTAGCGGCCCCTTTTGTGAGCGCTGCGCACTCAAGCGGGAGCAAGCTCCCTCGCCACAGGAAAGTGCGCTTGAGATACTCTATTGTTCGCCTCATGCTTGATCATCGTAAAATGAGCATTCCCTCATGACCCTCACCCAACTCGAAATCTTCTCCCAGGTCGCCGAGCTACGCGGTTTCACCGCCGCGGCGACGCGGTTGGGCATCAGCCAGTCAGCGGTGTCCCACGCCATCAAATCGCTGGAGCAGGAGTTGGGCGTGGAGCTGTTCAGACGTCATCAGACCCTCATCGAACCCAGCGACATTGGCCGGCAGTTGCTGCTGCGCGCCCGGGCCATGCTCGGGCTGGCCAATACCCTGCGCCAGGAAGCCGCCGATGCGCGGGGCATGCGCCGAGGCACCCTGCGCATCGGCTCGTTCGGTCCGACTTCGTCGATGAAGTTGTTGCCCGCCATCCTGCAACGTTACCGGGCTCTGCATCCGGGGATCGAAGTGCACATCGACGAAGGGCCGGACCGGCAAGTCATCCAGTGGCTGGATGAACGGCGGATCGACGTCGGTTTCGTGGTGCTGCCCGAAGACCGTTTCGACACGTTCGCGCTGATGCAAGACCAGATGGTCGCCGTGCTGCCCACCGCCCATCCCCTCGCTGCCCAAGCCAGCCTGAGCCTCAAGGACCTGTGCAACGACCCGTTCGTGCTCACCGAGGCCGGTTCTTCTGAACTGGTTTCGCGCCTGTTCAACGCAGCCCGGCTCACACCGAACGTGCGCTATCGTTGTTCGCAGCTGCTCAGTACCCTGGATGTCGTCAGCCGCGGCGAGGCCGTGACCCTGGTGTCCGAAGGTTCGCTGCCGGGCGGCGACAACCCACGGTTCGTCACGCGGCCATTGTCGCCGCAGGTTCCGCGTCAGATAGGCCTGGCGGTACTGGACAGCCGACAGGCCTCGCCCGCCACCCTGGCGTTTATCGAGCTGGCGAGGCAGTCAGTCTGATCACCCGCAACCGGATACACTATCGAAGCTGTTCCTCAAGCCCTCACAGGTTATGCAGATGCCATTGACCGCCACTCGTTTGCGCAAGCGGCCCCGTCGCAACCTGATCACGCTGCTCTGCGGCGTGCTGCCGATACTGTCAGGGCTGGGCATTCTGTACCTGCAGGCCGAACGGACACTGGAGCAACAGAGCCGACAGACCAGCGAAGAGTTGATCGGGCAGATCGAACTGATGCTCGACAACACCGCCCTGGCGGCGCGCGAACTGCTGCCTCTGGCCGGCCAGCCCTGCGAAGCGGTGAAACTGGCCTTGCGCGAACAGGTGACGCGTCGCCCATTCGTCCGTTCGACCAACCTGGTGTGGGACAACATCCTCTATTGCAGTTCGCTGTTTGGCGCCTTCGAGGAAACGGTTGATCCGAACGCCTACCATCAGGGTACGTTGTGGCTCATGAACGGCAACCCCATCACCCCCGACACCGCGCTGCTGATCTACCGGCTCAATGAAGGGCAACAAGGGGCATTGGCAACGCTGGACGGTTATCACCTGGCCAATGTCTTGCGTCTGATCGGCGGCGAAACCCGGTTGTTGCTGCAAGTCGGGCCAAACTGGCTGACCGCGGACGGGAAGGTCCGACCAGCGCCCCTGCCCGCGCTGCCGGTCGCCCGCAGCAACCTGACCTCATCGCGCTATGCCTTCAATGTTGAAGCCGGCTTCGATGAGGGGGAAATCTGGCGCTACATGGCCCGTGAGTATCCGCCGCTGTTCAGCCTGCTGATCTTCTTCGGTGTCATCGCCGGAACGCTCGGCCATTGGCTGCAAAAACGCGCCTCATCCCCCAGCCATGAGCTGCAACGCGCGCTTGAGGCCGGGGAGTTCGTGCCGTATCTGCAACCGGTCGTGCAGGGCGACAGCAAACGTTGGGCCGGGGTCGAAGTGCTGATGCGCTGGAACCATCCCAAGGAAGGCCTGGTGCGGCCGGACCTGTTCATTCCCTTTGCTGAACACAGCGGCTTGATCGTGCCGATGACCCGGACATTGATGCAGCAAACGATGCGCTTGCTATCGCCCTTGGTCCCGCAACTGGAAAGTCCTTTTCACGTCGGCATCAACATCACCGCTCGCCACTGTCAGAGTCTGGAACTGGTACAAGATTGCCGCGAGTTCCTGGAGGCCTTCCCACCGGGGGTCATTACCTTGGTGCTGGAACTGACCGAGCGCGAGCTGATCGAACCGACACCCACCACTCACCAGCTGTTCCAGCACCTGCGTGAACTGGGGGTGAAGATCGCAATCGACGACTTCGGCACCGGTCATTCCAGCCTGGGCTACTTGCGCCAGTTCAACGTGGACTTCCTGAAAATCGACCAGAGCTTTGTTGCCATGATCGGCGTCGATGCCCTGTCGCGGCACATCCTTGACAGCATCATCGAACTGTCGGGCAAGCTGGACTTGGGTATCGTTGCCGAGGGGGTCGAAACCGTTGAACAAAGCAACTATCTGGCCGCTCACGGGGTGAACTTTTTGCAGGGTTATCTATTTGGTCGCCCGATGAGTGGCGCGGATTTCATTGCGGCGGTGTCCGTCATTGAAAGCCCTGGTGCTACGTCCCTCCACGGACAACCACAGTCGGACTGATAAAATTCGCATTCCTTGTTACATAACGAAAAAGTTACGATTTACACCCGTGGGTTTCACTACTACAATTTTTTTACCTGTGGCTAATAGCAGGAGCGTCATTATCACCGAGTCGCTTCAAGGCACTTGGCTTATAGCTTTGTTTGCGGTTGGTATCAGCCAAATATTCTGATTGGAGTAACGATATTGTCCAGACTCGCTGAATTTCGTAGAGCAGAACAGGACCTTCAAGAGCGGCTCAAGCAGCTGGAAAAGCTGAAGAATGATGCCGGGCTCAAGAAAGAAATCGAATTCGAAGAGAAGCTCCAGGGACTGATGAAAACCTACGGCAAGAGCCTGCGCGACGTCATCGCGATTCTCGACCCGAACCCGGCCAAGGGGGGCCTGCCATCGACCAAGCCTGTCAAAACCCGCCGTGCGCGAGTGGTCAAGGTGTACCAGAACCCGCACACAGGTGAACTGATCGAAACCAAAGGCGGCAACCATCGAGGCCTGAAAGCCTGGAAAGAACAGTACGGTGCAAAAACCGTTGACGCCTGGTTGCGCAGCTGAGAAAGCTGGCCGAATGAAAAAAACCCTGAGCCTGCTCAGGGTTTTTTATGGGGCAGGATTTCTGGATTAAGTAGTTCTAATACCGAGGGCTTTATAGTTTCAGGCTATTTCGTACCGACTGTATTTCATCCTGGTTTTCTACAAACTCCTGAGCCTGCCCCGCATAGGACAGCACATTAGCCCTGCCCTCCTTTAGTGCAGCGACGAGTGTCTGAGATAACACGTGCCGACCGTTTTGCGTGATCGTGCAAGTGGTCTCGAGTGCGGCAACGTCGCCCAACATCGAAGAATGAATCTTATTACAGACACTTTGATAACCGCTCTGATAAAAGTCCTTTTGAATTGATTTGCGCATTTCCAGTAACACGCCTTGCAAGTTGACTTGATGACCCGGCTCGATGGGCGTCGTGGTCAGTTCCATGACCATCACCGCCGTGCCCGCTGAATCACTCTTTGTCGCCCGTTGCCGGGTCGTTCCCGGCGCTGCCGACGAGGTGCCAGCATCAGAGGGCAATGGTTCGATGACCCAGCCTGGGGGCCAGGCGACCTGCGGTTCGGCGGCCTGGACAGCGACATTTGCCATCGCGGCCAGCAGCAGGACAAACAGCGAAAGGAACGGTCGAATCATTGCATTGCACTCAAGGACGATTCGTAAAGTCTGAAGCCCGCCGCCCAGGCAAGCAATAGCCAGAGGCGTTTGGCGATGCCGCGCCCCTTGCGTATCATGGGTGCACCTGCAAGGAAGCCGTTTAGCGCAAGCCCAGGACCGTCGCAGCAAAGTTGCGATGCCGTTTGCCCCACTTATTTTCCGGAGGGCCCATGAGCCTGCACGAACTCAACACTTTCCCTGGCGTCACCGCCCAACCCGATACCGCCACGGCCAAATTCGTCTTCAACCACACCATGCTGCGGGTCAAGGACATCACCAAGTCCCTGGATTTCTACACTCGGGTGTTGGGTTTTTCCCTGGTGGAAAAACGCGATTTCCCGGAAGCCGAATTCAGCCTGTACTTCCTCGCCTTGGTGGACAAGAGCCAGATTCCGGCCGACGCTGCACAGCGCACCGAATGGATGAAATCCATCCCCGGCATCCTGGAGCTGACCCACAACCACGGCACCGAAAGCGACCCGGCGTTCGCCTACCACAACGGCAACACTGACCCACGCGGGTTCGGCCACATCTGCATCTCGGTCCCGGACATCGTCGCCGCTTGCGAGCGCTTCGAAGCGCTGGGCTGCGACTTCCAGAAGCGCCTGAACGACGGTCGCATGAAAAGCCTGGCGTTCATCAAAGACCCGGATGGCTACTGGGTTGAAATCATCCAGCCCGCGCCGCTGTAAGCGCCACCGTAGGGTGTGTGGGCAATAAAAATCCCACAGCCCCCTGTGGGAGCGAGCCTGCTCGCGATAGCGCAGCGCATTCAACATTGATGTACCAGACAGTCTGCTATCGCGAGCAGGCTCGCTCCCACAAGGTAATGCGTGATCCAAAAAACAAAACCCCATGAGCACTGGGCCCATGGGGTTTTGTTTTTTTCGCTATCGGCTGTTTATGCCGGCGCGGAGGTACGGATCAGGTGGTCAAAGGCGCTCAACGAAGCCTTGGCCCCCTCGCCTACGGCGATCACGATCTGCTTGTACGGAACAGTTGTCACGTCACCGGCGGCGAACACACCCGGGATCGAGGTTTCACCGCGGGCATCGACAATGATCTCGCCCCGTGGCGACAGCTCGACGGTGCCTTTGAGCCAATCGGTGTTAGGCAACAGACCGATCTGCACGAAGATCCCCTCCAGCGCCACGTCCCGTACTTCACCGCTTGGGCGGTCTTTGTAGCGCAAGCCGTTGACCTTCTGACCATCGCCCGTCACTTCGGTGGTCTGGGCGTTGGTGATCACGGTCACGTTCGGCAGGCTGTGCAGTTTGCGCTGCAATACCGCGTCGGCACGCAATTGCACGTCGAACTCCAACAAAGTGACGTGGGCCACGATACCGGCCAGATCAATGGCCGCTTCCACGCCGGAGTTACCGCCGCCGATCACTGCCACGCGTTTGCCTTTGAACAGCGGGCCGTCGCAGTGCGGGCAGTACGCCACGCCCTTGTTGCGGTATTGCTGCTCGCCCGGCACGTTCATTTCGCGCCAGCGCGCACCGGTCGCCAGAATCACGGTCTTGGCCTTGAGGCTCGCACCACTGGCGAATTTGATTTCGTGCAGCGCGCCATCCTTGCCTGGCACCAATGCATCGGCGCGTTGCAGGTTCATGATGTCCACGTCGTACTGCTTGACGTGCTCTTCCAGGGCGACGGCCAATTTCGGCCCTTCGGTTTCCTGCACCGAGATGAAGTTCTCGATGGCCATGGTGTCGAGCACCTGACCGCCGAAGCGCTCAGCCGCGACACCGGTGCGGATGCCCTTGCGGGCCGCATAGATGGCCGCCGACGCGCCGGCTGGGCCACCGCCCACCACCAGCACATCAAAAGCCTGCTTGGCGCTGATCTTCTCAGCCTGGCGCTCGATACCACTGGTGTCGATCTTGGCGAGGATTTCTTCCAGGCCCATGCGGCCCTGGCCAAAGTTCACGCCATTGAGATAAACACTCGGCACGGCCATGATCTGGCGTTCGTCGACCTCGGCCTGGAACAGCGCGCCGTCGATGGCGACGTGGCGGATATTCGGGTTCAGCACCGCCATCAGGTTCAGCGCCTGGACCACGTCCGGGCAGTTCTGGCAGGACAGCGAGAAATAAGTCTCGAAGTTGAACTCGCCTTCAAGGGAGCGAATCTGTTCGATGACTTCGACACTGGCCTTGGAAGGATGACCGCCGACTTGCAGCAAGGCCAACACCAGCGAAGTGAATTCGTGGCCCATGGGGATACCGGCAAAACGCAAGCTGATATCGGCTCCTGGGCGATTCAACGAAAACGAAGGCTTACGCGCATCGGTGCCGTTGTCGAGCAAGGTAATCTGGTCACACAGACTGGCAACGTCTTTGAGTAACGCGAGCATTTCCTGGGATTTCGCACCGTCGTCGAGGGAGGCGACGATCTCGATCGGCTGGGTGACCCGTTCCAGGTATGACTTCAACTGAGCTTTAAGATTGGCGTCCAACATACGGGCGATTTCCATTTTTTGAATTTCAGAAAAAACAACGCCCGAGCGAATCTCGCCCGGGCGTTTTTTGGGGCGAAGCGGCTTGCTTGATTAAGAGCGGATCGCCCTCGGATGACTCACAGACTTAGATCTTGCCGACCAGGTCCAGGGACGGAGCCAGAGTGGCCTCGCCTTCTTTCCACTTGGCTGGGCAGACTTCGCCCGGGTGAGCAGCAACGTACTGAGCAGCCTTGACCTTGCGCAGCAGCTCGGAAGCGTCACGGCCTACACCACCGTCGTTGATTTCAACGATCTTGATCTGACCTTCAGGGTTGATCACGAAAGTACCGCGGTCAGCCAGGCCAACTTCTTCGATCAGCACGTCGAAGTTGCGGGAGATGACGTGGGTCGGGTCACCGATCATGGTGTACTGGATCTTGCCAATGGCTGGCGAGGTGTTGTGCCAGGCAGCGTGAGCAAAGTGAGTGTCGGTGGAGACGCTGTAGATTTCGACACCCAGCTTCTTGAATTCAGCGTAGTTGTCGGCCAGGTCTTCCAGCTCGGTTGGGCAAACGAAGGTGAAGTCGGCCGGGTAGAAGAACACCACGGACCACTTGCCTTTCAGATCGGCATCCGAAACCTGGACGAATTCGCCGTTTTTGAAAGCGGTAGCGTTGAACGGTTTAACTTGGCTGTTGATGATAGGCATCGATGACTCTCCGTCAGGGGTTGAAAAGTTGATGGGGTGAATCTTAACCACTCATCCCCCGGCAGGCTCATTGGCAAACCTGATGTGAATGATTGGTTTTGGCTATCAGCCGCTTAATAGATAGAAGAAAACCTAATATGGCGAGCGGGCTCGCTCGCCATAGGTGAGTCCCAAGGATCAGGACGCTACGGGAGTTCGCATCGTGACGAATTCCTCGGCGGCAGTCGGGTGTACGCCGATGGTCTCGTCGAAATCACGCTTGGTGGCGCCAGCCTTGAGCGCGATGGCAAGCCCCTGGACGATTTCCCCGGCATCCGGCCCGACCATGTGGCAGCCCAGCACTTTGTCCGTGCGGGCATCCACCACCAGCTTCATCAGCGTGCGCTCCTGGCAGTCGGTGAGGGTCAGTTTCATCGGGCGGAAGCGGCTTTCGAACACCTGGACTTCCTTCCCCTCCTCCCTGGCTTGCTCTTCAGTCAGGCCGACCGTGCCAATATTCGGCAAGCTGAACACAGCCGTGGGGATCATCCGGTAATCCACCAGGCGATATTGCTCGGGCTTGAACAGTCGCCGCGCCACCGCCATGCCCTCAGCCAGGGCGACGGGGGTGAGTTGTACGCGACCGATGACATCGCCGATGGCCAGGATCGACGGCTCGGCGGTCTCGTACTTTTCGTTGACTTTGACGAAGCCCTTCTCGTCCAGCGTGACGCCGGTGTGTTCAAGGCCGAGATTGTCGAGCATCGGCCGCCGGCCGGTGGCGTAGAACACGCAATCGGTGGCCAGTATGCGGCCATCCTTGAGCTCTACCTCCAGGCTGCCATCGTCCAGTTTTTCGATGCGTTTGATGTCCGCGTTGAATTGCAGATCCATGCCTCGACGGCTCAGTTCTTCGGCCAGATGCTTGCGTACGGCGCCATCAAAGCCGCGCAGGAACAGCTCACCGCGATACAGCAACGACGTCTGCGCGCCCATGCCATGGAAGATTCCGGCGAACTCCACGGCAATGTAGCCACCGCCCACCACGATGACGCGCTTGGGCAGTTCCTTGAGGAAAAACGCCTCGTTGGAGCTGATCGCGTGCTCACGGCCCGGAATGTCCGGTATCACCGGCCAGCCGCCCGTGGCGATCATGATGTGTTCGGCGGTGTAGCGCTGGCCGTTGATCTCGACCTCATGGGGCCCGGTGAGCCTGGCGTGGCCCTCGTGCAACACCACGCCGCTGTTGACCAGCAGGTTGCGGTATATCCCGTTGAGGCGATTGATTTCCCGATCCTTGTTGGCAATCAGCGTGGCCCAGTCGAAACTCGCTTCTCCCGTCGTCCAGCCATAGGCCGACGCTTGCTCGAGGTCCTCGGCATAATGCGCACCGTAGACCAGCAGTTTCTTCGGCACACACCCCACGTTCACGCAGGTACCGCCCAGGTAGCGGCTCTCCGCCACGGCCACCTTGGCCCCGAAACCGGCCGCGAACCGCGCAGCCCGCACACCGCCGGAACCGGCGCCAATCACATACAAGTCAAAATCGTAGGCCATTTTCTATCTCCTTCGGCAGGCCATCAGCATACCTGCTGTTTTCACGCGAGGCAGCGTTGCGATGGTTATGGGGGCGGGAAATGAAAAATCCAGGCGAGATGGGTAACACCGATCACTTGAGCCAGAACCTGTGGGAGCGAGCCTGCTCGCGATAGCGGTGGGTCAGTTTGTGGTGATGCTGGATGTGCCGGCGTCATCGCGAGCAGGCTCGCTCCCACAGGGGTTTTGTTGGAGTGAGAGCATTTTCCAGACAAAAAAAACGCCCCGAACCAGTCGGGGCGTTTTTCAAGGTGCGGCGCAGGCGATCAGTACGCCTTACCCGTCTTGTAGAAGTTCTCGAAGCAGAAGTTGGTCGCGTCGATGTAGCCTTCGGCGCCACCGCAGTCGAAACGCTTGCCTTTGAATTTGTAGGCCATGACGCAGCCGTTCTGGGCCTGCTTCATCAGGGCGTCGGTGATCTGGATTTCACCGCCCTTGCCTGGCTCGGTCTGTTCGATCAGGTCGAAGATGTCCGGGGTCAGGATGTAGCGACCGATGATCGCCAGGTTCGACGGTGCATCTTCAGGCTTTGGTTTTTCAACCATGCTGTGGACGCGGTAGATGTCGTCGCGGATCATTTCGCCGGCGATTACGCCGTACTTGTTGGTTTCCTGCGGATCGACTTCCTGGATAGCCACGATGGAGCAGCGGAACTGTTTGTACAGCTTGACCATCTGGGTCAACACGCCGTCGCCTTCGAGGTTGACGCACAGGTCGTCCGCCAGGACCACGGCGAAAGGTTCGTCACCAATCAGTGGGCGACCGGTCAGGATCGCGTGGCCCAGGCCTTTCATTTCGGTCTGGCGGGTGTAGGAGAACGAACATTCGTCCAGCAGTTTGCGGATGCCGACCAGGTACTTCTCTTTGTCGGTGCCCTTGATCTGGTTTTCCAGCTCGTAGCTGATGTCGAAATGGTCTTCCAGGGCGCGCTTGCCGCGGCCAGTGACGATGGAGATTTCCGTCAAGCCCGCAGCAAGGGCCTCTTCGACGCCGTACTGGATCAGTGGCTTGTTCACCACCGGCAGCATTTCTTTGGGCATGGCTTTAGTCGCTGGCAGGAAGCGAGTACCGTAACCGGCTGCTGGGAACAAGCATTTCTTGATCATATAAGTCCTTGAAAAGGCGGTGTGTACGAGTTTCGGCGCAGTCTAATCAGGCCATAGGCACCTTACAATGCCCAAGCTGGCCAACCGATGCCATCATAGAGAAATAAAAAATGGCGGATAGTTCAATCATCTTTCATTGCGATGGCCAGGCGGTCTCACTGTACGCTCATGGGCGCTGTTTGCGAGCATTTGACGTATCATGGCGCTCTTGATCCCGCCAATGAGGCAGTTAGATGTCGGCAACAAAAAACGCAAACGGTTATTCGGTCAGCCAGGACAAAGACGGTCAGTGGTGGATCATCAACTACCACGGTGAACAGGTCGCCGGCCCCTTGCCCAGCAAAGCGATGGCGGTGGAAGTGGCCGCCGTGTTTCAGGACGAGCGCGCTGCCCCGGCAACCAAAGAGCGTGAAACGGCTCCAGCGCGCAGCCCCCGTCGTAAAAAGTAACGAGACAAGCCTCAAGTAAATGTCGCCTGGACATGGAACGGGGCTTTGTTTATCTGTACCGAAATGGCCATTCGCTATAACCTCGCGCCAGCCCCTTCCTTCTCGATGACGATTCCATGAAAAAATTTCTGGCGCTGTTTGCAGTCCTGGCCCTGGCGGGCTGTGCCACAGCCGAAAAAACCTACCTGAACACCGGCGAACAAGGCCTGACCATCGATTGCTCGGGCGAAGCGAACTCCTGGGCCACCTGTTATGAAAAGGCTGACGCCTCCTGTGCCGGCACCGGCTACCGCATCGTGGGTACCGATGGCACGCCGCAAGCCAAGGAAAGCGACAAGACCCTGGGTGTGGATGTCGGCAACTTCACCAGCCGCAGCGTCCTGGTGGTGTGTAAATAAACCCGTGGTCTGACGCTCAGATGTGGATCTCGGCGAACTTGATCCCCAGGCCGCGGATGATCTCGATCAGGTCATCGAGGCGGCTGAAGGATTCAACTTCGTCCTGGTCGTCCACCAGAAAAAAGCTGCGTCCTGCGCTTTTCTTGAAAAAGACGATCCACTCCCCCGGGGTCGCCGGGTTCTGAATCACATGGGTGGCGCAGATAAGACCTTCTGCATGGCGCTCACGCACCTGCTCGCGCTTCATCGACTGACTCCATAAATGACAATGCCGCCAACGTCGACCGTGGCGGCATTTATTGTCGAGGGCAGCAGTTTATCCGATGCCCGGCCTGCTCGTCAGGCCGAGCCCGGGCTCAACCGGAAATGCAGGCGTTGGCCGCATCCTGCACATCACCCGGACGCACGGGCACGTTGGACAGGCTTTCGTGCAGCTTGATGCTGCTGCCACTGGAGCGCTCGTCAATGTCGAACACCGCCGCCGGCAGCGTCGACAACTTGCCGGGGACGATCAAGCGCACGCCATTCTTGTGAGGTTCCATTTGCAGCGGACCACGGGTGCTGGCCAGCTTGTCAGCGACGCACTTGGCATATTCCTGAGGTTTCTTTCCGGAGATGACATTCATGGTGGGCGGCGTCTGGTTGATGTCCGATACCGATGCACATCCACTCATGGCCAATGCCAACACCCACACGCTGCGCTTCATATGATTCCTCCGATAAAGATCCTCCGACAATGCAAACGCTGCTTTTCTCCAGCGTCCTGCGTCTTTTTTTGCGCATCCTGCGATAAATGAACAAAGCGTGGGGCGCAGGCCGGATATTAGCATCCGGTGCTGATAAACTGCGCAGCATTGACCTTGCTATCGTTTTGATTTGGTAGAAAAAGCCCTTCTGGAGGCGCCCATGAAATTCATACACCAGCGCGAACACCTCAACGAAGACGATATCGTCGTCATCGAATGCTCTCAAATGTGCAACATCCGCTTGATGAACGACGCCAACTTCCGCAGCTTCAAGAACGGCGGCCGGCACACTTATCACGGCGGCGCGTTCGACACGTTCCCGGCCAGGATCACCGCACCGAGCACCGGTTTCTGGAACATCACCATCGACACCGTCAACCGCCGTGCCATCAGCGTCACGCGCAAGCCGACCCTGACCCACAAAATCAAAATCATCCGGCGTTCCAGCTCGAAACTGAGCTGAGCATCGCCCTTCAAGACAGGCAAAACCGTGGCCCAGACAACCAAATACGTCATCAATTACAAGCTCAACGGCGAACGCCGCTTCGAATTCGCGCAACTGGAGACCGGCACAGTGGACGAAGCCATGGCAGCGCTGCAGGCGATGCATGGCCAGACCGATGATGTGATCAGCGATGTCAAAGTCAGCAAAGCGCTTTAACAAGCTGCGCTCCCCCGGTGTATGTGGCGAGGGGATTTATCGAAACGTCGCACCGCCCCGCTCGGCTGCGCAGCAGGTCTGGGGCCGCTTCGCGGCCCAACGGGGATAAATCCCCTCGCCACAGAACGTCCTTATGACGCTTGCTCCCCCCGGCAGCGCATCAGACGTAAAACCGCAAGCGCCCTCACCCCATTTGCGACCTTAGCGAGCAGTACCGGTAAGCTTCACGAGGGTATCGACGGTGATCCCACCCTCTGGGATCTCATTGCCTTTGGAGTCCTCTATCCGGGTGATGACCGGTTCAACATCGGGAGCGCCCTGGCCAATGACGGTCGCAAATGCGGTTCTTGAAGAACCCACCAACGGAATACCCCTGAACACCCTGTACGACGCTTGCACCGAACTCCCGGCAATGACCTTGTCGTTAGGGACCTCCAGAATGCACACCTGCTTCTGCCCGAAACCATCCGTTTCAACGGTGCCCGACACCGGCACCGTGATATTCGGTTGGCCCGCTACCCTCACCACGTATGTCCCCTCGATCGAGTCTCCGGGCAGAATACGCGGGTCGGCGGTCAAGACCACGAACAGCAAAGGATTGGTACCCAGTTTGTCGAGATCGATGATGCTCGGGTCATCACCGGTATCGGTGAGAACTTCCCGCAGGATCGGCATCGGCAGCCTGCTGCCGGCCTGGTCCACGTCCACGAGCTGTTCGGCCGAATACGGTGAATTGAGATCGGGGGTGTTGCCCAGCTGGTCGGTAACCGTGAAGGAGAATACAAATTCGGGATGGTCAGCGCCCAGGTCGGCGCTGGTGACATCGAAACAAATCGTGGTCGGTGTCGGCGAGCCATGGTCCGGCGGCTCGGGCGCCTCGGTTTCCAGTACCCTGCGAGTCAGCTCCTTGCCGTTGCAATTGAGGCGAATGGTGTCGTAGGCCCGGCAATACGGGTAACTCACGCACACCGTCGCCCTGGTGAAGCCCGGGCCTACACCATTCTTGATTTCGTCCGGTAGCAACAACACCAGCTCGGAATGCCCAGGCTCGCCCGGCGACCGATCCACGTTACCGGGGCGGATCAGGTTGTACAACAGCTCCAGTGGAGGCGTGGAGGTTTCAGGGGCTCCGCCACGACTTGCCACGGTGTAAGTCAGTCGATTGACCGCGTTATGCAACAGAAACCCGGGTGGGAGATGCAACTCGACCGAGTCATGGGGGCCCTGCGTGTATCCGCTGTCCAGATCCTCGATGCCGTTCAAGTTGAGCGAAATCCTCTCGCCGCCCACTTGACCGACCAAAGCATCAACCACCACTTTGCAACCGCGGGGTGCTTCATCATAAATACGTTTGGGAATGCCGAAATCGCCGCCTACGACGGGATCCGTGGCATCGGGCAGCAAAGGGTCGTCCAGTACTCTGGGTTGGACGGCGGGTGTTGATGAATCGGTCATGATCGGATTCCCCTTGTTCTGAAGCACTGGACTGTGGGGTTATCAGACCTCCGAAATATGGGTGCTGGCTACTGTCAGAACTAACAGGTATGCATAGATTTAAGACGAACGGATGAACCGCCTGATCGACACGAAACAAACGCTATTTCGCTCTAATGCCAAAGCCATCCGCCCGACTATTACCCAACACATATTCAAGTGCCATTTCCGCGCCTGTCTCGGTTTGGATACCGTACATATAGGCAATGCCCCACGTAGTCGATGACCATGTCCAATTGGGACTGACGCCGGGGAGACCGTTGTAGTCCAGCCTCATTCGATGCCATTCATCGCGTGTCGGAATCCGTCCCCCTTGAGCGCTCGCCGCAGCGCTACACTGCTTATAGGTGCCATTAATGCCCGTCCCGAAGGCCACGAACACATTGGATACAGCAACCGGATAGGACGCGTGCTCACCGTTCTTATCCACGGCGTAAATGATGGCTGCACCGTTGCCAAAGGAAGTGACTTTTCCGGTATTCACATCAACATGGGCAATATTAGGAGCGCTTGAGCTGTATTGATAAGGAGGCACGCCGCCGGTGGGCTGGCGATAACCATATGCGCCCTCGTAAGGATTGGGCGGCACGGCTCCCGTACTGCTCAAGAAGGTCCAGGTGGACAGGACCATCTGTGTCGGATCTATCGTTATGGGTCTCACTACGGTGAAGCCTTTTACCGCCGACTCCTGACCGCTACCGTAGAGGGCCTTGGCCTTCAGGCTATAGGCCTTGGCGTCCAGCCCGGTAAGCGTGGTGTCCCAAGTTGTAGTGTTGGCGGGAATATCAACAGCATCGCCAATAGCGCTATTACCGTCCATCAACTGAATCTGCTGGCCTTTGCTGCCCGTACCGGTAACGGTCACGCTGGTCTCGGTCGTTGTCCCGTCAACCACAGTCCCCTTGGAGTCGGTGATATCGATGAGGGTTGGCGCAACCACCTCCACCGTCTTGATCGCATAAGTCCGGAGCGGGAAGACAGCGGCGCCATCTTCCACGGTGGAACCGTTGAACTGGACCTTGAGCTCCACCGTCAACCCAGTGTTATCCCCCAGTAATTCCAGATCCGCGCGCGCCAGCGTTCTGGAAAGTCCAACAGTCAGCTCCGGATCACCAACGGGCCACGCTGTGTAAAGGGTGATGACATGATCATCACCATTGGTCTTTTTGCCGCGGCAGCTCAACCAGACTTTCTGCCCAAGCGCGATACCCGGCCAGGCGATAGCCTTGACCGTTGCATCACCGGAAAAAGTGCCCAGATCAAGCGTCATGCCACTGCCATTGTTCTCGGCTTGCTGGATATACGGTTTATGCTGATCGGTCAGGGTAATGACATTAAAGGTTCGCGCCGCTGACACAGGCTCGCTGCCGTATTTGGCTTGGGCAGTAAAACTGTGAGCACCGGGCGCCACGCTAATGGGAGTAGTGGTCCAGGTGCCATTGGTGGCGGTGAACGTACCCTTGGAGTCGCCATTATCGGATATTTCAACAGTGGAGTCCGCGGCGATGCTGCCGTCGTTGGGAGCTTCAGATGGGGGACGAGTCATGGCGAACTCCGGTCAAGATTAACGATAACGTTATTGGGCACCGTGAAAAGGGAATTGGCTACTGTCAGAAGTTACAGGTGGCAATGAAAAAAGAGGTCACTGGTCGGATGCAAGCCTGTGCTTGGCTTCCGCGCAAGATCGCCAGCCCCTTCGACAGACATTGACCGCAAGCCCCGGAGTGGCGACCGCCCGGGCGCTTGCCAGACTGCTCCTTCCTCTCTGCCAAGGTTGCGATCATGCCCCCTACCCCGCACACACTCTCGCTGGCCCAGCGCGTAAACACCCTCGACTGGCCCTCCCTGGAACAAAACCTCGACCAGGACGGCAGCGCAATCATCCGCAACCTGCTTACGGCCGAGCAATGCAGGATGCTCAGTGGCCTATACGCCGAACCCAACCTTTTCCGTTCGAAGGTGATCATGGCCCGCCACGGATTCGGGCGCGGGGAGTATCAGTATTTTCGCTATCCGCTGCCCGATGTCGTCGAGCAATTGCGACAGTCGTTGTACCCGGCGCTGGTGCCGCTGGCCAATCGCTGGAACGAATGCATGGGCCTTGAGGTGCGCTACCCCTACGAGCATCCGGCTTTCATTGAACGCTGTCACACCGCCGGGCAACGGCGTCCTACGCCGTTGTTGCTGCAATACGGCCCGCAGGACTACAACTGCCTGCATCAGGACCTGTACGGCGAGCACGTATTCCCGTTGCAGGTGGCGATTCTGCTGTCGGAACCGGGCCAGGACTTTACCGGCGGCGAGTTCGTTCTCACGGAGCAGCGTCCGCGCATGCAGTCACGTGCGCAGGTTATCGATCTGAAACAGGGCGATGCGCTGGTATTTGCCGTGCATCAACGGCCGGTCAAAGGCGTTCGCGGTTATTATCGGGTGAACATGCGCCATGGCGTCAGCCGCGTGCACAGCGGTAGCCGGCATACACTTGGAATCATTTTTCATGATGCGCAGTGACGACACCCCTATCACGCTGGACCTGTTCGCCGACGAGACGCCGACGACACCCGGCCTGACCGAACAGATCGGCGAGCAAGCGTTTGTGTTGCGCGGTTTCGCCCTGCCCTGGCTCGAACGTTTGCTGCCGGCCCTGGAAGCGGTGTTGCTGGCCGCGCCGTTCCGGCAGATGGTCACGCCTGGCGGTTTTACCATGTCAGTGGCCTTGAGCAGTTGCGGCGCGCTGGGCTGGACCACCGACCGCACTGGCTATCGCTACACGGCCCATGACCCACAGACCGGCGACCCCTGGCCCGACATGCCAGCGGTGTTCCGCGAACTGGCCCAGGCCGCCGCCCGACAGGCCCACTTCGAGCACTTCGAGCCCGACGCCTGCCTGATCAACCGTTACGTGCCCGGCGCGCGAATGTCGCTGCATCAGGACAAGAACGAACGCTGCCTCAGCGCCCCCATCGTCTCCATGTCCCTGGGCTTGCCGGCAGTCTTCCAGTTCGGCGGGTTCGAGCGCAGCGACAAAAGTCTGCGCGTTCCACTGTTCCACGGCGACATCGTGGTCTGGGGCGGCGTGGACCGGTTGCGTTATCACGGCGTGCTGCCGCTCAAGCAAGGCCAGCATCCGAAGCTGGGCGCCCAGCGGATCAACCTGACGTTCCGCACCGCCGGGTAACCGTGCAGAATTCAACCGCAAGACCCGGAGTGTTGCCATCTCACAGGCTCGCTACCTTAGCCAAAACGGGCCAATGGACATAACGACCATGAACAGCACTTCGAACACCCTCACCGCTGAACAGGATCCTCGCTGGGCCGCCGTGCTCGCCCGGGATCCGCGCGCCGACGGGCAATTCGTCTATGGCGTGAAAACCACCGGCATCTATTGCCATCCCAGCAGCCTGTCGCGCCTGCCCAATCCGCGGAACGTGGAATTTTTCGACACGCCGGAACAGGCCCAGGCGGCGGGGTATCGTCCCAGCAAGCGAGTGGCCAGGGACCAGACCCAGCTCGCCGCCCAACAAGCGGCCCGGGTCGCGGCCGCCTGCCGACAGATCGAGGCTGCCGAAGAACTGCCTGGGCTCAATGAACTGGCGCAAAGCGCAGGCTTGAGTCCCTTCCACTTCCACCGGGTGTTCAAGGCCGTCACCGGCCTGACACCCAAGGGTTATGCCGCCGCCCACCGCTCGCGCAAGGTGCGCGAACGCCTGAGCGATGGTGGATCGATCACCCAAGCGCTGTACGACGCCGGCTTCAATTCCAACAGCCGCTTTTATGAAGCCGCCGACAAAGTGCTGGGCATGAAACCCGCCGATTATCGCGCCGCCGGGCAGAACACCGACATTCGTTTCGCCGTCGGCCAATGTTCCCTCGGGGCGATTCTGGTGGCACAAAGCGAACGCGGTGTGTGCGCGATCCTGCTGGGGGACGATCCGGACGCGCTGGTGCGGGACCTGCAAGACAAGTTTCGCCGCGCCAACCTGATCGGTGCCGACCGCGAATTCGAGCAATTGATCGCCCAGGTGGTGGGCTTTATCGAGGCACCGGCCCTGGGCCTGGACCTGCCGCTGGACCTGCAAGGCACGGCTTTCCAGGAACGGGTCTGGCAGGCCCTGCGGGATATTCCGCCGGGCAGCACCGCCAGCTATGCCGAGATCGCCCAGCGCATCGGCATGCCTAAAGCCGTGCGCGCCGTGGCCCAGGCCTGCGGGGCCAACAGCCTGGCGGTGGCGATCCCTTGCCACCGGGTGGTGCGCAGCGACGGCAACCTGTCAGGCTATCGCTGGGGCGTGGAGCGCAAGCGTCAGTTGCTGGCGCTGGAGCGCTCGTCCGCGGACTGAACGCCGATGTAGATCGCCACCGAGTCGGGGCCGCTGTAGACCTCGAAATCGGTGGTGAAGCGGCGCAACGTCTGCGGGTTGTCCGCGAAATATGCCCAGATCAGGCCCCAGGTCTGGATCACGCAATCGGGCATCGGTCCCTTGGCCGAAAACACCAGGTAATCCCCACCTTCGATGTCCACGGCGGGGTAGCCTGCGCTGGTCGCATCCACCTGCACCCCGGCCGTCACATCAAAGTAGCCGGTGGCGTCGGATTCATAGTTGGAATAGACCCCGTAGACAAACGATTCCGACTGCCTGGCGGGGATCTTGTCGAACAACCCTTCGTTGAAGAATTGCTGCCACATCGGGCCGATCCGTGCCGTGTCGGACTGCTGTTCGTCAGCGTTGCGCGTGTGTACCTGCAGGCCGGCCACGGTAAAGGGTTCGACTGCCTTGAGTTTGACGTCCATGGGTCAGGCTCCTTGAGAAATGAAGCGCGCATGGTAACCCGCTGGCCGTCGGGATCAAGTTGCCGCATCCGATTGAAAAACTCGACTGGCCCTGGCCGGGCCACACCTGCTAAAAACGCTATTTTCCTCTGCCGTCGGAGACCCGTACATGAGCCAGTGGCCAGACACTCGCATTCTTGACCTGCTTGGCATCGAGCTACCCATCATCCAGGGGCCGATGGCCGGAGTGACGGGGCCGGCCATGGTGATCGCTGCCTGCAATGCCGGCGGGCTGGGTTCGATGCCGGCGGCGATGCTGGATGTCGAGCAGTTGCGCCAGGCGCTGACGACGATCAGCGAACAGACCGACAAGCCGTTCAACGTGAATTTTTTCTGTCACCAGCCACCCGTGCTCGACGAGCCGCGCGCCGAGGCCTGGAAGCAGCACCTCAAGCCCTACTACGAAGAACTGGGCGCTGACTTCGACGCGCCGACGCCGGTGTCCAACCGCACGCCGTTCGATGATGCAGCCTGCCGGGTGCTGGAGCAGATGCGTCCTGAAGTGGTCAGCTTCCACTTCGGCCTGCCGGAGAAGTCCCTGCTGGATCGGGTGAAAGCCACCGGTGCTAAAGTCCTGTCGTCGGCCACCACCGTCGAGGAAGCCATCTGGCTGGAACAGCACGGTTGTGACGCAATCATCGCCATGGGCTATGAAGCCGGCGGCCATCGCGGGATGTTCCTCAGCGACGACCTCAACACCCAGGTCGGCCTGTTTGCCTTGCTGCCCCAGGTGGTGGATGCGGTGAGCGTGCCGGTGATCGCTGCGGGCGGTATTGGCGATGCGCGGGGTATCGTCGCAGCGTTTGCTCTGGGCGCATCGGCGGTGCAACTGGGCAGCGCCTATCTGTTCACCCCCGAGGCGAAGATCAGCGCGGCCCATCACCGGGCGCTGCGCACGGCCAAGGAAAGCCAAACCGCAGTCACCAACCTGTTCACCGGCCGCCCGGCCCGGGGCATCGTCAACCGGGTGATGCGCGAGATCGGGCCGATGAGTCCGATAGCGCCGGCATTCCCCCTGGCTGGCGGTGCGTTGCTGCCGTTGCGCGCCAAGGATGAAGCAGACTTCAGCAACCTGTGGGCCGGCCAGGCGTTCCCCATGGGTCGGGAGCTGTCGACCGCGGAGCTGACCCGGCGCTTGGCCGAAGAGGCACTGGTCCGATTCAACAACCGCGGTTGATCCTGAAGGAGCTCATCGTCTGTTGGAATGCCATCGCGAGCAGGCTCGCTCCCACAGGGGATCGGTGGCGAACACAACATCTGGGCACACCACTGGACCTGTGGGAGCGAGCCTGCTCGCGATGGCGGCCGCCCTCTCACACCAACGTCCGCAAAATGCCGCGTTCCGTTTATCGTCCATTCGCTATATATTTCCGTATATAGCGAAACCGACCTTTCGGAGCCTTTATGTACCTCACCCGCTTCGCGCCGTTGCTGCTGACTACACTCTTTTGCGTTGGCGCCGTCCAGGCCGATGAGGTGCAGGTGGCCGTGGCGTCCAATTTCACCGCACCGGTCCAGGCCATCGCCGCCGGCTTCGAGAAAGACACCGGCCACAAGCTGGTGGCGGCCTATGGCGCGACCGGGCAGTTCTACACCCAGATCAAGAACGGCGCACCGTTCGAAGTCTTCCTCGCCGCCGACGACACCACCCCGGCCAGGCTCGAAAGCGAAGGCGACACCGTGAAGGGTTCGCGCTTCACCTATGCGGTCGGCACGCTGGCGCTGTGGTCGGCCAAGGACGGTTATGTCGACAGCCAGGGCCAGGTGCTCAAGGACAACGGCTTCCAGCACCTGTCCATCGCCAACCCGAAAACCGCGCCCTACGGTTTGGCCGCCACCCAGGTGCTGGACAAACTGGGGTTGTCCGGGCAAGTCAAAGGCAAGCTCGTCGAAGGCCAGAACATCACCCAGGCTTATCAGTTCGTTTCTACCGGCAACGCAGAACTCGGCTTCGTGGCCTTGTCCCAGGTGTACAAGGACGGCAAGGTGGCCAGCGGTTCGGCATGGATCGTCCCCGCCGAGCTGCATGACCCGATCAAACAGGACGCGGTGATCCTCAACAAAGGGCGAAACAACGCCGCCGCCTCGGCGTTCATGGATTACCTCAGAGGCCCGAAAGCCACCGCCATCATCCAAGCCTACGGTTATCAACGCTAAATGCCACTGACCAGTGCCGACTACGCCGCCATTTGGCTGACCCTGAAACTGGCCTCGCTGACCACAGTGATCCTGCTGCTGATCGGCACGCCCATCGCCCTGTGGCTGTCACGTACCCAGTCCTGGCTACGCGGGCCGGTGGGCGCGGTGGTGGCCCTGCCATTGGTGCTGCCACCCACGGTGATCGGCTTTTACCTGTTGCTCGCCCTGGGCCCCAACGGCTGGATCGGTCAATTCACCCAGGCCGTCGGGCTGGGCACCCTCACCTTCAGTTTCACCGGGCTGGTGATCGGCTCGGTGATCTACTCCATGCCGTTTGTGGTGCAGCCATTGCAGAACGCATTCTCCGCTATCGGCAGTCGTCCCCTGGAAGTGGCGGCCACTTTGCGGGCCGGTCCCTGGGATACGTTTTTCAGTGTCATCCTGCCCTTGGCCCGCCCCGGTTTCATCACTGCGGCAATCCTCGGCTTTGCCCACACCGTCGGCGAATTCGGCGTGGTGCTGATGATCGGCGGCAATATCCCCGAAAAGACCCGCGTGGTGTCGGTGCAGATCTACGACCATGTCGAAGCCCTGGAGTACGCCCAGGCTCATTGGCTGGCGGCGGCAATGCTGGTGTTTTCATTTCTTGTGCTGCTGGCGTTGTATTCCAGCCGCCGAACCCGGGCCGGCTGGAGCTGATCGATGATTCAAGCGCGTTTTCAGCTCGACCATGGAGACTTCTCCCTGGACCTGGATGTGCAACTGCCGGGCCGTGGCGTGACCGCGCTGTACGGCCAGTCCGGTTCCGGCAAGACCACCTGCCTGCGCTGCATCGCCGGGCTGGAACGGCCGACCCGGGGTTTCATCGAGGTCAACGGCGAAGTCTGGCAGGACAGCGAGCGCGGCGTGTTCGTGCCGCCCCATCGACGGGCGCTGGGGTACGTGTTCCAAGAAGCGAGCCTGTTCGCGCATCTGTCCGTGCAGGCCAATCTGGCGTTCGGCCTCAAGCGCATCGCGCCGGCGCAACGGCGGGTGGACATGGACCAGGCTACCGAACTGCTGGGCATCGGTCACTTGCTCGATCGACAGCCACACAACCTGTCCGGCGGTGAACGCCAGCGGGTCGGCATCGCCCGAGCCCTGTTGACCAGCCCGCGACTGCTGCTGATGGACGAGCCCCTGGCCGCCCTGGATACCCGGCGCAAGAACGAAATCCTGCCTTACCTGCAACGCCTGCACGATGAGCTGGACATCCCAGTGCTGTACGTCAGCCACTCGCAGGACGAAGTGGCGCGCCTGGCCGACCACATCGTGCTGCTGGAGGCCGGTCGCGTGCTGGCCAGCGGGCCGATCGGCGAAACACTGGCGCGACTCGACCTGCCACTGGCGTTGGGCGATGACGCGGGCGTGGTGGTCCAGGGCAAGGTCAGCGGGTATGACGCGGCCTATCAATTGCTGTCGTTGACACTGCCCGACAGCCTCTTGAACGTGCGTGTCGCCCACACGCCTCTGGCCATCGGACAGCCGCTACGCTTCAAGGTCCAGGCCCGTGACGTCAGCCTCAGCCTGGCGAACGATGCCCAGACCAGCATCCTCAACCGTTTGCCCGTTACCGTGGTCAGCGAACTGGCCGCCGACAACGCCGCCCATGTGTTGATTCGGCTGGAGGCTGCTGGCACGCCGCTGTTGGCGCGCATCACCCGTTACTCCCGCGATCAGCTGAAGCTTCATCCGGGGCAGTTGCTGTGGGCGCAGATCAAGGCGGTGGCGGTGTTGGCGTAGGGTATCGCCCCAGACAAATCCCTTGTGGAAGCGAGCCTGCTCGCGATCGCGGTGGTTCAGTCAACATGGGTGTGAACTGATCTGACGCTATCGCGAGCAGGCTCGCTCCCACAGGTCCGGCGGTCCAACCCTGATTCGTGGGTGTTGCGGGCCACCTCAGAAACTTGGCACGACCGTCACAGGCTGCGGTCAATCGATCACAGGCCCCGGATTTGCTGCCAAGGATTCTTTCATGCCCGACACCCTGCCGCCGGATGCGCTGCCGGCCGATCTGCATTATGTCGATGACACCGCCCCTGGTATCTCCCGCAAAAAGTTGCGGGGCAAGTTCTGCTATTTCGATCCTCAGGGCCAGCGGATCACCGATGCGGCCGAAATCCAGCGCATCAACGCCTTGGCCGTACCGCCGGCCTACACCGATGTATGGATCTGCACCGACCCGCGCGGCCATCTCCAGGCCACCGGTCGGGACGCTCGTGGGCGTAAGCAGTACCGCTATCACCCACGCTGGCGGGAAGTGCGCGATGCCGACAAATACTCCCGAATGCTGGAGTTCGGCCGTACCCTGCCGCGCTTGCGCAAACGCCTGGAGCAGATCCTGGCCACGCCCGGATTCAGCCGCGACAAGGTCATGGCCACGGTTATCACGTTGCTGGACGTCACCCTGATCCGGGTCGGCAACACCCAGTATGCCCGGGACAACCGCTCCTACGGCCTGACCACCCTGCGCAGCAAGCATGTGGAGGTCAACGGCAGCGCGATTGCCTTCCAATTCCGTGGCAAGAGCGGCGTCGAACACCAGATCACCGTGAAAGACCGGCGTCTGGCGCGGATCATCAAGCGTTGCCAGGAGATTCCCGGGCAGAACCTGTTTCAGTACCTGGACGACAATGGCGACCGCCACTCCGTCAGCTCGTCCGATATCAACGCCTACCTCAAGAGCCTCACCGGCGCGGACTTCACCGCCAAGGACTACCGCACCTGGGCCGGCAGCGCGGCGGCTCTGGCGGGGCTGCGACTGCTGTGCTGGGAAACCGAGAGCGAGGCAAAAAAACACCTCGCCGAGATGGTCAGGCAGGTTGCCCGGCAACTGGGCAATACCCCCTCCGTCTGTCGTAAATGCTACATCCATCCCGCCGTGGTGGAGGGTTTCCTGCTGGGTTCGCTGAGTGAGCTGCCCAACCCCCGGGTCCGCAAAGGCCTCAGCGAGGAGGAAGCTGCGCTGGCGATGTTCCTGCAACGCATGGCCCAAACTGCCGAAGCGTGCTGAACCCGGCGAACCACACCTGCGCGAACGCCAACATCCGGCCTCAGACGAGGAACATCCGCGCACCTGCGAACTCCCAACTGTACGGCGCCACCGCTGCGCAGACCGTTCAACGGGAAGTCGACAGGAGTTTGAAATGTCCGAACACATTGTCCATTTTCATTGCCAGATCGATCAGGGAACGACCGAGCGCTTCCGGGACAACTGCCTGGAAGCCATTGAAAAAGGCGCCGACTCACTGATGCTCAACCTCTCGACGATCGGTGGCAGTACCAACTTCGGCTTTACCCTCTACACCTTCATCAAATCCCTTCCGGTGCCGGTGCGTGCCGTGAATGCCGGCAATATCGAGTCCATGGGCATCATCATGTACCTGGCCGCCAGCGACCGCACCACCACGCCTCACTCGCGTTTTCTGATTCACCCGATGAACTGGTATTTCGGCCAGAAGTCGGTGGATCACTCGCGTTTGCGGGAATACCTGTCCAGCCTGGACAACGACGTGGCGCGGTACGTGGAAATCTACGTCAAGGAAACCGCCGGCGCCGCAACTCAGTTGGACATTTTCAAATGTCTTTGCGCCGAAGAAAGGGTCATCCCGGCCGAAAACTCTTTGGCCTTCGGCATCGCGCACCGGGTCGAGCAAGTGGTTTTCCCGGTGGATGCCAAGCATTGGAAAATCAGTGGTGGCGAGGACCAGTGACCCCGTGCGGTCAGTGCGTGCCGTTCGTCATCTGACGAAGCGTTTTCATTAAACTTTTGCCGGCCATTTCCTTTCACAAATTATGCGAGGCACGTTGCTCGCGTAACCAAATGAGGATGCTCGAAATGGCCAGTAGTGGAAACAAAAACCAAGGCAACTTCGCAAATGATCGGGAAAAAGCATCGGAAGCCGGCAAGAAAGGCGGCCATGCGTCGGGCGGTAACGTTGCAAGTGATCGTCAGAAAGGCACTGAGGCGGGCCGCAAAGGAACTGACCGCAACCAAGGCGCGGGCAGAAAATCGTAACCTGGAAAATCGCTGGGGCGCACGCCTGCTGCGCTCCGGCGCTTAATCTGTCATTGCCCTGAGGCGTCGATCAGCGTCCGCTATAAGCCTTTTTCACCATGTCGATCCAGATCGGGTCCAGCCGAGCTTGCTCGCTGTCGAGATTGAGCGCCTGCATCCTTGTCAGATGCTCATCAGCCTCGCGGGCGAGTGAGCCCTGGGCACTGGAGTTGGCGTCCAGTTGATGCATCTGCGTCAATCCCAGATGATAAAACCGTAGCAGCTTCATCGCAGCCACGTCCTGGGCCTGCACACCGGCCTTCACCTGGTGCATCACATTGGTGATGCTCATCAGGCTGCGCTTGAGCTGCCAGCCGTACACCGCCGCGGCCATCCACGGCTGCGACCAGAAATACAGACGCATCAAGGCGACCATCACCAACACCGCGGCAATCACCCCGCCGAGATTGAAGCGAAAATTATCCCCCCCGGGTGTGCCGAACAGCATCACCGAAAGGCTGGACAACAGCATCGCCAGTGCCAGGAACGTCACGGCGACGATGAGGGTACTGCGTCGGGTCTGGCGTCGGTAGACTTCGGCGTCCCACGGCTTGAGCTCGAACATCGCGGTGCAATTTCCTTGTGCGGGGTAAAAAAAGTCCCGCATTATCGCCTGCCCGGTGGATTTAGCTATGCTGGAGCTCATTTTGTGTTGCAACCGACCCGAAGGATCCGGATCAAAGTCCATGGCGATACCGCAAGGATCGTGCGATCTTTCTGCGTGGACGTTTTTTTCAAGATGCCGTCGTTGTGTGTACGGCATCGTATTCAAGGAAAGCTGAATGAATCAAAGACATGTAATCAACGCCTCGGTCAGCCCGAAGGGCAGCCTGGAGACTTTGTCCCAGCGCGAAGTCCAGCAACTGAGTGAAGCCGGTTCCGGCAGTATCTATACCCTCTTCCGCCAGTGCGCCCTGGCCATTCTCAACACCGGCGCCCATGTCGATAACGCCAAGACCATTCTGGAAGCCTACAAAGACTTCGAGATCCGTATTCACCAGCAAGACCGCGGCGTACGCCTGGAACTGCTGAACGCCCCGGCCGACGCCTTCGTCGATGGCGAAATGATCGCCAGCACCCGCGAGATGCTGTTCAGCGCCCTGCGCGACATCGTCTACACCGAGAACGAACTGG
Source organism: Pseudomonas sp. JL2 (assembly GCF_031570495.1). NCBI lineage: Bacteria > Pseudomonadati > Pseudomonadota > Gammaproteobacteria > Pseudomonadales > Pseudomonadaceae > Pseudomonas > Pseudomonas sp. JL2. The sequence continues at coordinate 128,690 of NZ_JAKUDH010000009.1, read as the reverse complement.
ACAGCCAGCGCATCGATCTCAGCTCCTCCCAGGGCATCAGCGACTACGTCTTCCACCTGCTGCGCAACGCCCGCACATTGCGCCCTGGGGTGGAGCCAAAAATCGTCGTGTGCTGGGGCGGCCACTCGATCAACACCGAAGAATACAAATACACCAAGAAAGTCGGCCACGAACTGGGCCTGCGCAGCCTGGACATCTGCACCGGCTGCGGCCCGGGCGTGATGAAAGGCCCGATGAAAGGCGCCACCATCGCCCACGCCAAACAGCGTATCCACGGCGGCCGTTACCTGGGCCTCACGGAGCCTGGCATCATCGCCGCCGAAGCGCCGAACCCGATCGTCAATGAGCTGGTGATCCTGCCGGACATCGAGAAGCGCCTGGAAGCTTTTGTGCGCGTGGGCCACGGCATCATCATCTTCCCGGGCGGCGCCGGTACGGCGGAAGAGTTCCTCTACTTGCTGGGTATCCTGATGCACCCGGCCAACCAGGACCTGCCCTTCCCGGTCGTTCTGACCGGGCCCAAGAGCGCCGCGCCGTACCTTGATCAACTGCATGCCTTTGTCGGTGCGACCCTGGGCGAGGCTGCGCAGAAGCACTACCAGATCATCATCGACGACCCGGCCGAAGTGGCGCGGCAGATGACCCAAGGGCTCAAGGCGGTCAAACAGTTCCGCCGCGAACGCAACGACGCCTTCCACTTCAACTGGTTGCTGAAAATCGACGAAGGCTTCCAGCGTCCGTTCGACCCGACCCACGCCAACATGGCCAGCCTGGGCCTGAGGCGCGACCTGCCCGCCCACGAACTGGCCGCCAACTTGCGCCGAGCGTTCTCGGGGATCGTGGCCGGTAACGTCAAGGACAAGGGTATCCGTCTGATCGAAGAACACGGTCCTTACGAGATCCACGGCGATGCCGCCATCATGGAACCCCTCGACCGGCTGCTCCAGGCCTTCGTCGCCCAGCACCGCATGAAACTGCCGGGCGGCGCGGCGTATGAACCGTGCTATCGCGTGGTGACCTGACCGGTTCAACGATCACCACAGATCCAACTGTGGGAGCGAGCCTGCTCGCGATGGCGGCGGATCAGATTGCATCAATGCTGAATGTGCCGTCGCTATCGCGAGCAGGCTCGCTCCCACAGGGGGTCTGCTGCGATCACAGCGTCGGGTTCAGTCGCATCCGTCCGGCCTCATCCACCTCAAGGCCAAGCCCACGGTAATCCTTGATCAGCGGATGGGGGGTGACCACCGGATGCGTATGCGTCGCCGTCACCACCCACACATCCGCTCCCGCCGCCTCGCCGGCCTTGATTCCCGCTTCGGCATCCTCGAACACCAGGCAGTCCTGGGCGGCGACTTGCAGGCGCTCCGCTGCCAGTCGATAACAGGCCGGATTGGGTTTGCCGTCGCTCACATCCTCGGCGGTGACCATCACCGCCGGACGTGGAATGCCGGCCGCTTCCATGCGCCGCAAGGCCAGCGCCATGGGCGCCGAGGTGACGATGGCCCATTGCAGGGGCGGCAGGCTGTTGAGAAATGCCGCAGCACCCGGCACCGGCACCACACCTTCCACGTCTTCGATTTCCTCGCGGGTAATCTGCTCGGCCTCGGCCAGGGCATCCACCCCTGGCAGGCGCTGGCGGGCAATGGTGTCGATGGCGCGCACGCCGTGGATGGTCGGCAGAAAGCTCGCCACCTCCACACCGTGACGAAGGGCCCAGCGCGTCCAGATCCGCTCGGCCGCGGCGATGGAATTGAGCAGCGTGCCGTCCATGTCGAAGAGGAAGGCGCGGTAGGAAACACTGGAGGGCGGGCGGGCAGACATCGAGATCCTCGGTGATGGCGGTAGGAGAATGCCGGCCACTGTAACATCGCCAGGCACCGAATCCCTGTGGGAGCGAGCCTGCTCGCGATGGCGGTGGGTCAGCGCGCATCGATGCCGAATGTGCCGACGCTATCGCGAGCAGGCTCGCTCCCACAGGTTTTTTGTTGTGTCAGAAAGCGCAGAGCTACACCAACCGCTCAATCCGCTGATGCTGCCAGACCATCTTGTAGTACAGGGTCTGCAACACCAGCATGCTCAAGTAAGCCACCGGAAACGCCATCCATACCCCTTGCAGGCCGAACTGCGCGTCCAGCAGGTAGGCCACTGGCAGCTGAACGCCGACGATGCAGAAGATCGAAATCGCCACCGGCATCAGCACCGTGCCGCTGGCGCGCATGATGCCGCCGACCACCGCCTGGAAGCCGAAGACCAGCAGGCTCCAGAGCATGATGTGCAGCAGGTGTTCGGCCTGGATTCGCGCCGCCGGGTCGGTGATGAACAGTCCCAGCAGCCAGTGAGACAACAGATACCCCAAGACCACCAGCCCACCGGTGAGCCAGACGTTGATCAACAGCCCGGTGCGCAGGATCGGCCCCAGACGCTCCAGACGCCCGGCACCGATGGCCTGGGCGCCGAGGATCGAGGCGGTGATGGCAATCGACAACGCCGGGAACTGCACGTAATTGACGATCTGCGTCACCGCGCCATAGGCCGCCGTGGCCTGGGACCCGTGGCCATTGACCAGCGCCAGGATCACCAGCTCCGACAGTGAGATCACCACCATCTGCAACCCCGTGGGCAGGCCGATGCGCAGCACCTTGCCGAGGATGTCCATGTCCAGGCGCATCGCCGCGAACAACGCCCGGTCCGGCGCCAGGGCGTGCTCGCGACGGTTCAGGCGCCACGCGAGCATGACCATGGCCGACGCCGTACCCACCAGCCCCGCCAGCGCCGCGCTCTCGATGCCCATCTGCGGCAGCCCCAGCCAGCCGCGAATCAGCGCCGGCGTCAGCAGCAGCCCGACGCTGGTGGACACCAGCAAGGCCAGCATGGGCGACAGCGTATCGCTCACCCCGCGCAGCAACTGGGTAAACACCACGAACACCAGCAGTATCGGCAGGATCCACATCATCACCCGGGCATAGGACACCGCGTCCTCCAGCACATCGGCCGGCGTCCCCAGCCCCTGCAGCGCCTGGCGCGCGAACACGGTGCCGAGCACCGCCGCCACCAGCCCGATGATCGCCGCCAGCAATAACGTGGTACCGGCAATCGCCTTCACCGTGCCGGTTTCCCCGGCGCCGTAAGCCTGCCCGATCAACACCCCTGCTCCCGCGCCCAGGCCAATCACCAGCGCGATAAAGAAAAACAGGATGGGAAACATGCCTGATACCGCCGCCAATGCCTGGGTGCCGAGCATCTGGCCGATGTAGATGCTATTGAGCGTGCCGGACATCGATTGCAGGAAATTGGACAGGACCATGGGGGCCAGGAACAGGAGGTAGATTTTCCAGAGAGGCTGGGTGGGCATGAGGGCTCGTGATGGCAGGTTCAAAATCCGATGCGGGGTAATTTAGCTTATTCCCGGATGGTGGTGAGGGAATCTGTGGGAGCAAGGCGCAAGGGGTTGTGGGCGACTCATCTGTTCGTCAGGGCGCCTCGACATTTCAGCGACTGCGTCTAATCTCAGATAGCACAGTGCCACTCACTGGGCAGGTCAACGCCCTCGGCCATGCAGGAATCGGACGACCGGTCTTAAAGTCCGGGGTGGGGTCGCAGATAACCAGTTATTCGTAAATAACCTGTTAGCAACACTGTTCAAGGACCGAACCATGACGTCGTATTCACACGGTCATTCCCATTCCCAAACTCCGCCGCGCATCCTTTGGTCCAGCTTGTTTGTGGCCCTGATCGCGAGCGTCGGCCTGTTGGTTCTCAACGGCCCAAGTACACAAAACCTGGGGTTGTGTGCCGTGCTCCTGGCCATTGGCGCCGGGGTCGGCGTGTGGGCTGCCCGCGCCCAGCACCAGCAGATCGACAGAGCCGTCGCCGCCATTGCCCATCACACGCTACACGCCGCCGACCACTTGAACCATAAGGCCAGCGCGCAACTCAACGAAGTCATCCTCGGTGCCATGCCGATCTGGGCCAAGCAGGTGGAAAGCTCCCGGCAGCAGACCGAAACCGCGATCGTCTCGCTGACCAATCGCTTCACCGGCATCTCTTCACGCCTGGAAGATACCGTGCAAGCTTCGCAACTGGCCGCCGGTGAGCTGGCCGGCAACAGCAGTGGCGGCGCCGTGCAGGTGCTGGCCCAAAGCGAAGGTGAGCTGGTCCAGGTCATCGACTCCCTGAAAGCCACCCAGGCCAGCCGCGATGAAACTCTGGCCCAGGTGCGTAACCTCACCGCCTACACCGGCGAGCTGCGAACCATGGCCGCCGATGTCGCGGCCATTGCCGCGCAAACCAACTTGCTGGCCCTCAACGCCGCCATCGAAGCCGCCCGTGCGGGCGAAGCCGGGCGCGGTTTTGCGGTGGTGGCCGACGCCGTGCGCAGCCTGTCGAGCAAGTCCAGCGAGACTGGCCAGCAGATGTCGGCCAAGGTCGACATCATCAATAGCGCCATCACTCAATTGGTCCAGGCCGCCTCCAGCGGCGCGGATCAGGACAGCCAGTCGGTCACCGTCTCCGAGGACAGCATCCAGCGCGTGCTGGAACGCTTCAAGAGCGTCACCGGGCGGTTGGCCGAATCGGCCGACCTGTTGCAACAGGAAAGCTTCGGTATTCGCGACGAGCTCACCGAAGTGCTGGTCAACCTGCAGTTCCAGGATCGGGTCAGCCAGATTCTCAGCCACGTGCGCGACAACATCGAGGACCTGCATGTGCATATGCAGCAGGCCAGTCAGTCGCCCGACCAGGCCGTTTCCATCGATGCCCGCCAATGGCTGGCGCGCATGGAAACCACTTACGCCACCGAAGAACAACGCCGCAACCACCACGGCGAATCGGGCGCGCAACAGAATTCACAGGAAATAACCTTCTTCTAGGAGAGCCGTTCATGGCTAAAAGTGTATTGGTTGTCGACGACTCCGCGAGCGTCCGGCAGGTCGTCGGCATCGCGTTGAAAAGTGCCGGCTACGACGTGATCGAGGCCAGCGATGGCAAGGATGCACTGGGCAAGCTCAATGGCCAGAAGGTGCACCTGATCATCAGTGACGTGAACATGCCGAACATGGACGGCATCACCTTCGTCAAGGAGGTCAAGAAGCTGGCCAGCTACAAGTTCACGCCGATCATCATGCTCACCACCGAATCCCAGGAGTCGAAAAAACTCGAGGGCCAGGCGGCAGGTGCCAAGGCCTGGGTGGTCAAGCCGTTCCAGCCGGCGCAGATGCTGGCGGCGGTGTCCAAGCTGATTCTTCCTTGATTCGCGGAGAGTGAAATGCCGTTGCTGTACGAAACACAGGATGACACCGCGCAGGTGCAGATCGACGGCGAGCTGACGATCTACACCGCCGCCGACCTCGCCGCGCAGTTGCTGCCGCGCCTGGGAGCGACGCCGCGCATGGCGCTGGATCTGTCGCAGATTACAGAAATGGACGGCGCCGGCCTGCAACTGCTGATGATGGTCCAGCGCGAGGCTCCCAAGGCCGGTACCCGCCTGGAGATAACGGGCCACAGCAAGGCCGTCACGGAAACACTCGCCCTGTGCAACCTGGTTGTATAGAGACCTCGCAACACGTCGGACACGACAAAGGATATGAGCGTGAGCATCAATCTCGATCAGGCACAACAAACGTTCATCGTCGAGGCACGGGAACAGTTGCAGGCGATGGAAGAGTCCCTGCTGCAACTGGAAAGCGACCCGGGCGACGATGATGCCATCGGCGCGATCTTCCGGGCGGCCCATACGATCAAGGGCTCGGCCGGGCTGTTCGGCCTGGAACCCATCGTCAGTTTCACCCACATCGTCGAAGACGTGCTCGATCGGTTGCGCAATGGCAGCGTCGAAGTGGACGCCGGCCTGATCGCCGTGCTGCTCAAGTCCAGTGATCACATGCTGGAGCTGATCAATGTGGTGGCCAACCAGGGCGCGAAACTGGCGCCCCCGGCCCTGGCCCGGGAAATGGAGCTGTGCCAGATCCTTCAGGAATATCAGGCGCCCTCGCCTGCCGAAGCCCCGAAGCCCGCCGAAGCAAGCGACACACAAGCGCCCGCCGAAACGCGCCTCTGGCATATTGCCCTGCGTTTTGGCCCGGAGGTGTTCCGCAACGGCATGGACCCGCTGTCATTTCTGCGTTACCTGCAAACCCTCGGTGAGATCATCCACATCACCACGCTGACCGACGCAATGCCCTCGGCCGAAACCTGGGATGCCGAGTCCTGCTACCTGGGGTTCGACATTGAGTTCAGTTCGGCTGCCGGCCACGGGGCGATCAACGAAGTCTTCGATTTCGTGCGCGAAGATTGCCAGATCCAGATCGTCGCCATTGATGACCCCGTGCCGCAGATGAACACCGGGCTGGTTGCCACCACTCAAGAGCAGGCTGACCCCAACACGGCAATGGTCACCACCGGCGAACTGATGCCGGACCAGCGTTCGGCTGCGCGCATGCCCGCTCAGGTCTCGCCCGACAAGCAACCGGCAACCAGCGACGGCAAGGCCAAGGACGGCGCCTATGTGCGGGTCAACGCCGACAAGCTCGACGAGTTGATCAACCTGGTGGGCGAGCTGGTCATCGCCAGCGCCGGCGCCAGCCTGCTGGCCCGCCACTGCAACGACGACTCGTTGCAGGAATCGACTTCAACGGTGTCCGGGCTGGTGGAAGAGATTCTCGACGGCGCCTTGCGTCTGCGCATGATCCCCATTGGTGAAACCTTCAACCGGTTCCGCCGGGTGGTGCGCGATGTCAGCCAGGAACTGGGCAAGGACATCGACCTGATTATCAGCGGTGCGGAGACCGAGCTGGATAAAACCGTGGTGGAAAAAATCGGTGACCCGCTCATGCACCTGTTGCGCAACGCCATGGACCACGGCATCGAAACCGCCGAGGCGCGGCTGGCGGCCGGTAAACCGGCCAAAGGTCATCTGCACCTCAATGCCTATCACGACTCAGGCAGCATCGTGCTGGAAATCGCCGACGACGGCGCCGGCCTGAACCGTGACCGGATCCTGGAAAAAGCCCAGGAACGCGGCCTGGTTGCCCTTGGCGCCAGCCCCACCGACCAGGAAATCTACAACCTGATCTTCGAGCCGGGTTTCTCCACCGCCCAAGCCGTCACCAACCTTTCCGGGCGTGGCGTGGGCATGGATGTGGTCAAGCGCAACATTACCCTGCTGCGCGGCACTGTCGACCTGGACAGCCAACCGGGCCAGGGCACCGTGGTGCGCATCCGCCTGCCGCTGACGCTGGCGATCATCAATGGCTTTCTGGTGGGCATCGGCCAGTCCACGTATGTCATCCCCCTGGACATGGTTCAGGAATGCATCGAGCTGAGCGAGGACGACGGGGTTTGCAGCCGCGAACAAGGTTACCTCGACCTGCGCGGCGAAGTGCTGCCGCTGGTGTACCTGCGTGATCACTTCAACCACGAAGGCCCGGCCTCGCGCCGGCAGAACGTGGTGGTGGTGCGCTACGCCGAACTCAAGGCCGGGCTGGTGGTGGATGACCTGCTCGGTGAATTCCAGACCGTGATCAAACCCCTGGGCAAGTTGTTCGGCGCGCTGCGCGGCATCAGCGGCTCGACGATCCTGGGCAGCGGCGCCGTGGCATTGATTCTCGACGTGCCGGCGCTGCTCACGCAGATCGCCCAAATAGACAACCGCTACACCTCGACTCAATCACAACAAGCCACTGCTCGCTGACGCTTTAGCAATTCCATGGAGAGGTACTTCCCAATGAAATGGTTCTACGATCTTAGAATCGCCACCAAACTGATCACCTCGTTTCTGGTGGTGCTCGCGTTGACCGCCGTCATGGGGGTGTTCTCGATTATCCAACTCAACGAGGTCAACGGCACAACCATCGATATCCGCGAAAACTGGATGACTTCGATGCGCGCCGCCTCGGGCATGCGTTTCTACGCGGCGAACTATCGCCTCAAGGAAAATCGCCACATTACCGCCGACTCCGAGCAGGAGCGCACGGCCATCGAGCAAGAAGCGGACGAAGCCAAACAGGGTTTCGAAACGCGCCTGGCGACCTATGAAAAACTGATCTCCAATGCCGAAGATCGCCAGCTGTTCGACACCGCCCGCAGTGACTGGGCCGCGTACCTGGCCGTCAGCAAGGACCTGTTCGCACTGTCCCGACAAAATCTGCTCAACGAAGCCCAGACGTTGCTCAAAGGCGAATCCAAACGTCATTTCGATCTGGTGACCGCCGACCTGCAGAAACTGGTCGAGCTCAATGCCGCCGGGGCCGACGTGGCCAGCGCCCATGGTACGGAACTGTATGAGGATGCGCGCCTGTCGATCATTGCCGTGCTGGTTGCCGCCCTGCTGGTGGGCCTGGGCCTGGCGCTGTTCATTTCCCGGATCATTTCCCGCCCCCTGAAACAGGCGGCCTTGGTTGCCGAGCAACTGGCCGAAGGCAACCTGAACGCGAAAATCGAAAGCGGCTCCAAGGACGAAACCGGCATGGTGCTCAACGCCATGCAAAACATGGTGGGCAAGCTGTCCCATATCATCGGTGAAGTGCGCAACGCCGCCGACAACCTGGCCAGCGCCTCCGAAGAAGTCAGCGCCACCGCGCAATCGATGAGCCAGGCCACCAGCGAGCAGGCGGCCAGCGTCGAAGAAACCAGCGCCTCCATTGAACAGATGAGCGCCAGCATCAACCAGAACACCGAGAACGCCAAGGTCACCGACGGTATGGCCAGCAAAGCCGCCAAGGAAGCCACCGACGGCGGTGAATCGGTGCAGCAGACCGTGGTGGCGATGAAGAAAATCGCCCAACGCATCAGCATCATCGATGACATCGCCTACCAGACCAACCTGCTGGCGCTCAACGCTGCAATCGAAGCGGCCCGCGCCGGTGAGCACGGCAAAGGCTTCGCGGTCGTCGCCGCCGAGGTGCGCAAACTGGCTGAACGCAGCCAGGTGGCGGCCCAGGAGATCGGCGAGCTGTCGTCCAGCAGCGTCGACATGGCCGAGAAGGCCGGGCATCTGCTCAACGAAATGGTCCCGTCCATCAACAAGACCTCGGACCTGGTGCAGGAAATCAGCGCCGCGTCCGAAGAACAGGCCGCCGGCGTGGCGCAGATCAACACAGCCATGACCCAGCTCAATCAGGTGACCCAGCAGAATGCTTCCAGCAGCGAAGAATTGGCCGCCACCGCAGAAGAAATGAGCAGCCAGGCCGAACAGCTGCAACAGGCCATGAGCTTCTTCACCCTGGACGCGCCGGCCAAATCGGCCAGCCAGCCACTGAAGGTGGACAACACGCCCGGCCCGTCCAGTCGCAAGACAGCCCGTGCGCCCGCGGCGGTGATGCCCAAGGCATTTGCCTACAACATGGCCAGCGCGCCAGACGAATCCGAATTCACCCGGTTCTGACGGTCCGGCCCTACGGGCTTCGCTTAAAAGGAGAAAAGGCATGGGCGCCATCGCGACCACACGTCAAGCCGCCATCGCGGTTGAGGAAGAAGCGCAATACCTGACGTTTATGCTCGGCACGGAGATGTTTGCCATCGGCATCCTGTGCATCAAGGAAATCATCGAGTACGGCAACCTGACGGTGGTGCCGATGATGCCGGCCTTCGTACGCGGGGTGATCAACCTGCGCGGCGCGGTCGTGCCGGTGGTGGACCTGTCGGCCCGGTTCGGCCGACAGAACTCGGCGATCACCCGGCGTTCGTGCGTGGTGATCATCGAGGCCAACACCGAGGACGGCCCCGCCCAGGACATCGGCCTGCTGGTGGACACGGTGTCGGCGGTGCTGGAGATCCCAGCTTCGCAGATCGAACCGCCACCGAGTTTCGGGGCGAAGATCCGCGCCGATTTCATCAGCGGCATGGCCAAGGTCGACGGCAAGTTCGTGATCGTACTGGAGGTGGACCGAGTGCTGTCCATCGATGAAATGTCGCAGCTGGCCCAGGCCAGCCCTGCCGCGCTGGATGCTGAAAACCAATGAACGCAGACACCTGCAAGGAACGCACTGTGAACTCATTGGCGCTCAATGACCGTGAGTTCAGCCAGTTTCAAGCCTGGCTGTATCAAGCCGCGGGCATCAACCTGTCACCGGCCAAGAAGGCCCTGGTGGCCGGGCGGTTGTTCAAGCGCCTCAAGCACTATGAGCTGGGCAGTTATGGCGAGTATTTCAAGCTGATCATGAGCGGCCAGCGCACCGAGGAATTGCAGGTGGCGCTGGACCTGCTCACCACCAACGAAACCTACTTTTTCCGCGAGCCCAAGCACTTCGATTTCCTGCGCGAACATGTGCTGCCCCATGCAACGCCGGGTAAAACCTTTCGCCTGTGGAGCGCCGCCAGTTCCTCGGGTGAAGAGCCCTACAGCCTGGCCATGACCCTGGCCGAAGGACTAGGCACCACACCTTGGGAAATCATCGGTTCAGACATCAGCAGCCAGGTACTGGCCAAGGCCCGTTCCGGACATTACCCCATGGAACGCGCCCGTACCCTGCCCCAACCGTTGCTGGTGAAATATTGCCTGAAGGGCACCGGCAGCCAGCAAGGCACATTCCTCATCGACCGGGCGTTGCGCAGCCGGGTCAACTTCATCCAGGTCAACCTCAACGACACCTTGCCGGAGCTGGGCGAGTTCGATGTCATTTTCCTGCGCAACGTCATGATCTATTTCGACCAACCCACCAAAAGCAAAGTGGTCTCCCGATTACTCCCGCGGCTCAAGTCCGGCGGGTATTTCATCGTGAGCCACTCCGAAAGCCTCAACGGCGTATCCGATGCGTTGAAACTGGTGGCACCTTCGATTTATCGCAAGCCATGAGCGCCGCGCTCAAGCAAATGCCCGAGGTGTATCTGGCGCCCGGCGAGTTTCGTTTCGCCACCAGCCCGACTCGCCTGCGCACCATTCTCGGCTCTTGCGTGGCCGTCACCCTGTGGCATCCGGAGCGCAAGATCGGCGGCATGTGCCATTACATGTTGCCCAGCCGGGCGCGCTGCTCCACGGCGCTGAACGGCATGTACGCCGACGAAGCCATCGAACTGTTCGTCCGTCAGGCAAAGGCCCATCGCACCGAACCCGAGGATTACCAACTCAAGCTGTTCGGCGGCGGCGAAATGTTCCCGGAGCTGCAACGCCAGGTGCCGTTCGGCGACGTGGCGCGGATGAACGTCAACGCAGCGCTGGAAATGGCCGCGCTGTACCGCCTGGACCTGATCGCCCAGGACATGGGCAGCACGGGCTACCGAAGCATCATCTTTGACCTGTGCAGCGGCGACGTGTGGGTCAGGCATCAACCGATAAGGACCCGGCATTAACCATGTCAAAAAAGATAAATGTACTGCTGGTGGATGACTCTGCCGTGGTTCGCCAGGTACTGCTGGCGATCCTCAGCGACACGCCGGACATTCATGTGATGGGCGCGGCGTCCGATCCGATTTTCGCCATGGACAAACTGGCCCGGGAGTGGCCCGACGTGATCGTGCTGGATGTGGAGATGCCGCGCATGGACGGCATCACCTTCCTGAAGAAAATCATGAGCGAGCGTCCCACACCGGTGGTGATCTGCTCGTCCCTGACGCCCAGGGGCGCCGAAACCACCTTGCAAGCCATGGCCGCCGGCGCGGTGGAAATCATCACCAAGCCCACCAGCGGCTTGAAGAATTTCCTGCTGGAGTCGGCACCGGAGCTGATATCGGCTATTCGCGCCGCCGCCCAGGTCAACGTCAAAAACCTGGGCAAACGCCCTGCCCCGGCGCCGCTGACCCCAGCCACCAAACTCACTGCCGATGCCATGCTGCCAGCCGCCAACGGCCATGCCATGGCCCAGACCACCGAACGCATCGTCGCCCTCGGCACGTCCACCGGCGGCACCCAGGCCCTGGAAGCGGTGCTGACCGCCTTGCCACGGGTGTGCCCTGGGATCGTCATCGTCCAGCACATGCCGGAAAAATTCACCGCCTCGTTTGCCGCCCGACTCAACAGCCTGTGCCAGATCGAAGTGCGCGAAGCCCGCAACAACGACCGCATCCACCCAGGCCTGGCCCTCATCGCCCCAGGCGGCAAACACATGATGGTGACCCGCAGCGGCGCGTTCTATCACGTACAAGTGGTGGATGGCCCCCTGGTCAACCGCCACCGCCCATCGGTGGACGTGCTGTTTCGCTCAGTAGCCAAATTCGCCGGCCGCAACGCCACCGGCATCATCATGACCGGCATGGGCGACGACGGCGCCCGCGGCCTGAAAGAAATGCTCGACGCCGGCAGCAGCACCGTGGCCCAGGACGAAGCCAGCTGCGTGGTCTTCGGCATGCCCAAGGAAGCCATCAAACTCAACGCCGCGCAGCGGGTGATGGGGTTGCAGGAGATTGCGCAGGTGATTTTGCATCGGTAGGCGCTAAGGACTGCTCCCCCGATCCACACAGAACTCATTGTGGGAGCAAGGCTTGCCCGCGATGCAGGCGATACAATCTTTCAGCAACCGAGGCGCCTACTTCGCGAGCAAGCTTTGCTCCCACAACGGGGATAAATCCCCTCGCCACAAAAAGCGACCGGGTTTGCTTCAGTATTCCGCTGAAGCATTCCTTTGCTACAGGGCCACCTTGTCTGCGGGCTTGTGTCTACACCGGCGAAATCGTCGCCAGCACGCCAATCAAAAGGGTCAGTGCCAAAAAACCACCCAAAAAAATCGCCATCTTCGTCATGAGCCCACCCGATAGAAAAGTTTGCAGTACACGGGCCGTCTGCCAGGCAAACCGCAACGCTATTCTGGGGTGGGGATTGGGTTCATTACAGAGTCAGGTGTCGCGAGAAAATGCGGATCAGCATACAAGGCACTAAGAGTCGGTGAATGCTGCGCCACTGGGGACGTATTGCAAAGCCAATGAGTTTCGTAGGGAAACCTTTTTGCTACTTAACCAACCGGGTATCCAGTCCGAACCGCTCCTGGGAAACAAGCCTGAACCGATCCGCCGCCAAATCGCAGCTCACCAGCAGATTCCAGGAATGCTGAGTCACCGCCGATGGAATCAGCACGAAGGGATGCTGCGCCAGCAGCTCTTCAGCAAACTGCTGCTGGTTGGGCGAGGGTCGAGCCGGAACAAGCCAGTTCGGGTTCGGCACGTCTTCGGCCTGAACCACTTTGATAAGCGCCGGATCCAGCACTTCAAAACATGTCAGTAGGTAAGGTACCCGGTCTAACGCGTCGAATCCCAGATGGGCCGCGACCTCCAGAATAGCCGTAGACGGGTCAGCCGAAGCATAGATGACCCGCCGCCCGGGGGGATTCCAACGCCCACCGGTTCGTTGCGCGCCAATGCCGCTGTCCCACGTCTGCTTGTAGACCTCGCGGTCAAGACGCCAGGCGTGCCACCGTCCATCCCAGGGCAGAGGATTCATTGATAAACCCCGTGCTCAATCCGGGTCAGGTAATCCTCCAGCACCTGAAAACCCAGTGAACTGTCGATTAGCTCCAATGGCACATAACCGTCCAGGTATTTGCAGGGTTTCTTCAGCCAGTCCTCAGCCAACGACTGGCTACCAAAGACATTGGTAGCGTGCTCCAGGGTCTGGGCATACTGAAAAGCCACCGTACTCTGCTGCTGGTTCAGGCGTATCGGCTTGGTCTCCTTCGCCAGACGCTGGACGGTTCTGACGGACCTTCCAGTGATGCGCTGAACCAGGTCGTGCTCCATGTACAGAGCGGACGTGGAAAGCATGTCCTTGACGTCGCTCAGGTAAAAGCCCTCTTGCGTGTACCGGATGATCAGCAAGCGCTCATCACCTTTGCGGCCATGCAGCAGCACCTCCGTTGGCTTTCTGGCGACGCCTGTTACCCTCGTCCCCGCCCCAGTTTTCGCCGTGGATTTGACGGCGGGTTTGTCTGCTTGTTTGGCTTCGGACATGACGTTGACCTCAGTGCGACATTTGACGCAATCATAGCGCCAAATGTCGTCACAGCGAAAACTCCGTTTGTCAGCCTTTGCGTATAAGGTTTCAGGCATCGATCTGTCCTCACGATATAAAACGAAGCTGAGCGTGCCGGATTCCACACCGAGCGCAGCGACAACGTCAGATCGTAAGTGCGGTGCTTCCCAAGGCCAACCCTAAAAAGTTGTCAGAGACTTCCTCGATTTATCCCAACGTGATCATTGGTCGTAAGACGCTATTCAATGACGGCCCATGCGGCGACAACATCCGACGTCATTGCCTACAACCACTACAGAATCAGCTGGCTTTTGCCCCGTTCGCTGCCCCGATCCCCGCTACCCCATCCACTTCCATTTCATCCCGGTTTACGACTGGGTCGAGGAACTGTTTTGGAAAGATGCGCGGTATAGGCTGCTGGAGACGTTTGGCACTCAAGAGAATGCCCTAACATTGACCGATGGCGCAGAGCTGAGCTCCCCGAGGCATCCAGTCAGTGCAGCGTCCACTTCTCCATAACCCTCTCCTTTGCCAGTAGTCAAACATTCCATTGGTTCTTGCACTCCATCAGGAAATCGATAAAGGCACGCACGCGCAGCGGAACGTGACGACCGTGCGGATACAGCAGAGTAAAGGGTCGGGACCGACCACCGAACACCTGGAGAACCTCGACTAGACTGCCCTCCTCCAGTTCTCGCTCGACGATAAAGCGATAGGTCTGGAACAGGCCTGCGCCGTTCTTGGCCAAGGTCACGCCGCCGAGAACATCGTCGGAGCAACAATAATTACCGGTGGCCAGGATCTCGCGTTCCTTGCCATTCTCGCTAAATAGCCAAGGAATACGCCGGCCACTACTGGGCAATTCGAACTGGATGCACTCGCAGTTCTCGAGGTCTTCCAGGCTCGACGGGATACCATTCCGAGTCAGATACTCCGGTGTTGCCACCACGACCAACCGGGCATCTTCAAGATGGCGCGCAATGAGCGTAGAGTCGGGCTGAGCTCGCACCCGAATTGCCAGATCATAGCCCTCCCCCACGAAATCTATATTTCTGTTGCTCAGGTGGATGTCGATGTTCACTCCCGGGTGACGCTCCCTGAAACGCGGCAACAACGGGAGGATTCGGTGGTGGCCGTAGGTTGTAGGAATGCTGATGCGCAACTCTCCCGTCGGTTCGAGCTGTTTGCCCATCACTTCACGCTCAGCCTCCACCAATTGGGCCAACGCCTCGCGACACTGCTCAAAGTAAGCACGACCGCTTTCCGTCAATCTAATACTGCGCGTCGTTCGCACGAACAGACGTGTCGCAAGACGCTCTTCCATCCGCGATATCGAACGACTCACCGCCGCTGGGGTGACGCCAGCGCAAAGCGCTGCTGCAGTAAAACTCCCCTCTTCAGCGGCGAGGCAAAAAAGCTCGATGCTGCCAAGCTGAAGGTCATCAAAGTGGCGCTTGACCATTAGTTACACCAAGTATCAACTGAAGTGTAAAATCCTACATTTATCTAAACTCCTAGCACAAATATAGTTCCCCCAACTACGACGGCAGGTACTTGCCGGAGTCGGCCTCATGGCATGAGTTGTTTCGACTGGTGGGCAGGTGCTGATCAAGCTTCTTGCGAATATGGTGCATTGTCTCGCTGGGCCAGCGGCAAGGGTCTGCAACGCCACCTCGCACATGCCGCTGAACCAATGCGGACGTGAAAACGATCAGAAATTACCGGGTTTCCCGAGTCTGACGAGTCCTTCCCGAAGGCCGTTACGGCTGCGGTACTTCTCTTTTGCTACCTGCGAGGAATGCTCACATGCGACTCGACATTGAACACTTACGAACGGCTCTGTCTGCCTATCCGCGAATCGCTCTGCTGGAAAGCGCAACCCCGATCCAGAAACTGTCACGGCTCAGTGCCCTGCCAACGATGAGGGGGTGCAACCTCTACGTAAAACGAGACGACCTCACCGGATTGGGCGGTGGTGGCAACAAACTGCGCAAGCTCGAGTTTCTGCTAGGTGAGGCGATCGCTGCTGGAGCAGATACCTTGGTGACCTGGGGCGGGCTGCAATCCAATCATGCCCGACTGACCGCTGCAGTCGCCGCCCGCCACGGCCTCGCCTGCGAGCTGATTCTGACCCAATCGCCAATCCGCGACGATGAAGACTACCGACTGAACGGCAACGTGCTACTCGATACACTGTTCGGCGCCGGCGTCCATCAACTGCCCGTGGGGGAGGCTGCCGAACCCTACGCGCTGGAGTTGGTCGAGCAATTGCAGCGTCAAGGCCGCAGGACCTTCGTAATGCCTCTCGGTGGCTCCAGTGCGCGCGGGAGCCTGGGCTATGCGGCTTGCGCCGCCGAGATTCTCGGGCAGGCCGACACCTTTGGCCTGCAGTTCGAGCGGATCATTATTCCCAATGGCAGCAGCGGCACCCACTCAGGCCTGTTGGCAGGGCTCACTATCGCCGGCTCATCAACCCAGGTGCAGGGCTATTCCGTGCTAGGCCCGGTGGGGCCAACGCTTGACGTGACCCGGGAAAAAACCCAGGCCGTCCTGAAGCTACTTGGTAGCACTGCGGAGTTGCCCACTGAGGCGCTGCAAATCGACGACTCTCAACGAGGAAGTGCTTACGGCGCCCCGACCGATAGCATGCTGGCGGCAACCAGAACCCTTGCCTCCCAGGAGGGGCTGCTAATCGACCCAGTCTATGGTGGCAAGGCCTTCGCGGGTTTGCTGGAATCCGTCACCCGTGGTGATCACTCTGCCGGCAGCAACCTGCTGTTCATCATGACTGGTGGATTACCTGGGATCTTTGCCTATAGAACCGCCTACAGCTGACAAGCATCGCCCCAGTTAACATGCTGGCGTCATCCTGCCCAAGCCCTTCATCGACTACACCCCGAGGATCTGGAGAGCCTGTTAGATACAAACCCTACAGATCCGGGCGGAACATTCGTTCGCAGCTAGCGTAGATGGGGCCGATGGCGAATTCAGGTGATCGCTATTTATTCAACAAAATCTGCCAAGTGTAGCCGCTGGTACAGTCAAAATAGTCGCCAGTCTGCCAGGGTCAGCTACTTTCGCTTGAAGGCCTTCCAACGAGCCTCGCGTTCGCCAAGGAAGCGATTGCTTATCGACGCTTCGAGGTCCTTGCGTTCCACGGAGACGCCACAGTGAGGGCAAACGTTGGCCACTCCAACGTCATGACCACAATCGCGATGCACGAAACGTACTGCTAATCCCTCATCCCCATTCTTGCACCACTTTTCGCCCCAGGCTCGCAACGCGTAAATCACCGGATAGAAGTCCCCTCCCTTGCCGGTGAGGTGGTATTCGTAGCGCAGCGGCTTTTCGCTGTAAGGCCGACGTTCGACCAGACCGTCGGCTTCCAGCGCTTTCAGGCGCGAGGTCAGCATCTGCGGCGTAGCCCCGGTCTGGATCTGCATTTCCTCGAAGCGTGTCGCGCCCATGTACAGCTCGCGAAGAACCAGAATCGTCCATTTGTCACCTACCACATCCACCGAGCGTGCAACCGGGCACACCGTACTATTCGTCTTGTCCTGCATCGTCATCACGCTGTTTGTCCCACTATAACTATGTTTTTCACAGTAACACTGTCACGCCTGCCAAGCCTCAAGAAACCAGATATGAGACCGATAAATCCGCTGTTACTATGTTTTTCATAGTGTCATGAGTCATACTGAGGTTCACGCCGCCGCAAGGGCAAATTGAAGCAGATGTCCGTGCAGGCAGAAAACCTCTCACTCCAACATCCTTTCAACTGGAACACTGCCATGACTCATCCTGTGTATTCCCCTGCGCGAACCGGCCTGCTACTAGTCGATCCCTATAACGATTTCCTGTCCGAGGGCGGTAAGCTGTTCCCCATGCTGAAAGGCGTCGCGGATGACGTTCATCTGCTCGACAACCTACGCACCTGCCTCGCCGCCGCTCGGGAACACAGCTTCCAGGTGTTCTACGTACCGCATCGGCGCTGGCAGGTCGGCGACTACGATCACTGGGATCACCCCAACCCGACCCAACGCTTGATCCAGCAACGCCATACCTTCGCCAAAGGTACCTGGGGCGGTGAATGGCATCCCGACTTCGTACCGCAACAGGGCGACATCATCATCCAGGAGCACTGGGGTCAGAGTGGGTTCGCCAATACCGACCTCGACTTCCGGCTCAAGCAGCAAGGCATCACGCATGTGATCGTTGTTGGTCTGCTGGCAAACACTTGTATCGAATCGACGGCGCGCTTCGCCATGGAGCTCGGCTATCACGTCACTCTGGTACGCGATGCGACAGCGGCATTCAACAAGGAAATGATGCACGCGGCGCACGAACTGAACGGGCCGACTTTTGCCCACAGTATCGTCGACACCCAAGGGCTTCTACTGGCCCTACTAAAGCAGTAAAGGGGCCACGCCATGCCTGTCTCATCCGCAGCCCCGCAAGCAATCTCCAGTCGCCTTGTCGCCCTGATGGCCTTCTGCTGCGCCCTTGCCGTATCGACAATCTACTATCATCAGCCATTGCTGCCCCAGATAGCTGCGTCGTTTGGCTTGGCGCCAACACACGCTGGCCTGATCGCCACGTTGACACAGCTCGGCTATGCGGCGGGCCTGCTGCTAATCGTGCCACTCGCCGATTGCCGGCAGCCACGCCAGATCGCGCTGCTGGCCATTGCTGTGAATGCCGTTGCTTTGATCGTCTGCGCCGCCGCGCCGAGCTTCACGCTGCTGTGCGTGAGCTGCGTCGTGGTTGGCGTGACCGCTATTACCGCACAGATCATCATTCCAGTACTCTCGGGATTGGCCACACTGACTGAACGCGGGCGGATAGTCGGCGGCCTGCTCAGTGGTCTCTCGGCAGGCCTTCTGCTGGCACGCACAATAGGAGGGGTAGTCGGTGCATACACCGGATGGCGAGTCGTCTTCATAATGGCTTCGCTCACCGATGTACTACTGCTGATAATTGTTGCCAGGAGCCTGCCCGCTACCGCGAACTTGACCGCTATCCCATATGCCGGGCTCATGCGGTCGCTGGGCAGCTTGGTCCTTGAGGAACGAGTATTGCGCTACTGCGCAGCGGGCGGGCTTATGACGTTCGCTGGGTTCAGCGCGCTATGGGCCAGCCTCGCCGCGCTGCTGGCACAGCCACCTTACGAGTTCGACTCTGCCACCATCGGCTTGTTTGGTCTGGTCGCATTGCTGGGCATTGCCCTGTCGCCATGTATCGGTGTCCTGGCTGATCGCCTGGGCGCACGTACCATGGTTCTCGCCGGGGCGGTAGCCCTCACTGTGGGATTTGCGTTCATCGCTGCAGGCGGACAAAGCCTCGGCTCCCTGATCGTCGGCATGGTGCTGCTCGACTTTGGCAATCGTGCCGGCCTGATTGCCAACCAGGCACGCGTATTCACCTTACGCCCTGAGGCCCGAAGCCGACTCAATACCGTGTTCATGGGAGCGTACTTCCTGGGTGGAGCCGTCGGTGCTGCACTAGGGAACTACGGAGTGCACCAGTCTGGCTGGATAGGTCTTGCCGTAGTTGGCACCTTGCTTGCTCTTGGGGCCACGGTGATCAATGTTCTTTCTCCCCGTGAGCCGAGCTCAACGCCCGCAGAGGCTCGCTCATAAGCCAACTGCTCACTATGCGCTTAAAACAAAAGGACAGGCGGCAACGGTATCGCACTCTCTGGGATCCCACGCCGGACGACGGCGCGACCGCCCTTACTAATGCCGATTCACATACCGAGTTGCTTGCCGAATATGCGCTGACGAACCTGGCAAGCATTTCGGACAGGCTCTCATTCAAACTCATTACATCATGTTACTAGTTATATTCTATAACACGCATTTATTGCGAAATAGTTAAGGCTTACATTGCAATCCATCGCCTAGCCCATCCTGTTGATGGGCGGCCACTGGAGAGTAGTTATGCCTTTCGTCAGCGTCCGCATTACCCGCGACGGCATCACTTCCGAGCAGAAAGCTCAGGTGATTGCCGAAATCACAGAAACACTGGAGCGCGTCCTTAACAAACGCCCTGACCTGACCCATATCGTGATTGAAGAAGTCGACACCGATAACTGGGGTTACGCAGGCATCACCACCACCCAATACCGAAAGCAACTAGTTGAAGCGGAGGTTAAGTCATGACTTCCACCGTCAGCATCGATTTCGTCTCTGACGTGGTCTGTCCTTGGTGCGCACTGGGCGCAACGGCACTGGAGCAAGCGATCAAAAACGTGGCAGGTGAAGTGTCGGTGAAACTGACCTACAAGCCTTTCGAGTTAAACCCGGACATGCCGGCCGAAGGCGAGGACGCGGTCCAGCACATGATACGTAAATACGGACGCAGTGCTGAGGAAGTCACAGCGAGAAACCAGATGGTGATTGCCCGCGGTCAGGCCATTGGATTCCGGTTCGATCTGGAGAAGCGTAGCCACTTCTACAACACCTTCGATGCTCACCGATTGTTGTACTGGGCGTTGCAGGAGGGGCGGCAGATCGAGCTCAAGAAGGTCCTGTTTGCTGCTTATTTCACCGACGGTCAGAACCCAAGCGATCGTCAGACGCTGGTGCGTCTAGCCGCTAACGCGGGGTTGAATTCGGCCCGTGCACTTGAGGTATTGGCGTCAGAAGTGTTTGCCAAGGAGGTGCTTGAGCTTGAAAAGTTTTACCGCCAGCGCGGCATCACTTCGGTTCCGGCCATGATCCTCGACGGTCGTCAGCTGGTGTCCGGCGCGCAATCGATCGAGGACTACGAAAAAATTCTGAGACACATGGCGCAGGCACCCGCCCAAGCCTGATTAGTCCCTTTCAACCCATATATCTAGTAGAGGTCCATCATGGGCAATTCGAAAAAAGTCATTGTTATTACTGGCGCATCTCAAGGTCTCGGCGCGGGTATAGCTAAGGCCTTCCGTGATCTCGATTATCGGGTGGTTGCCACCTCGCGCTCAATCAAACCCTCCACCGACCCTGACATCCTCACCGTGGCGGGCGACATCAGCGACCCGGCTGTTGCTCAACAAGTCATCAGTGAAACGATTGCACGTTTTGGCCGCATCGACACTCTGGTCAATAATGCCGGTATATTCATTGCCAAACCGTTCACCTCTTATAGCGCTGAAGACTACGCCAATGTGCTGGCGGTGAATCTGAACGGCTTCTTCTATATCAGCCAACTCGCGATCACCGAGATGGAGAAACAAGGCAAAGGGCACATCGTCAACATCACCACCAGCTTGGTCGATCATGCCATCGACGGTGTACCGTCGGTCCTGGCTTCGCTGACCAAAGGTGGGCTGAACGCGGCGACCAAATCCCTGGCCATCGAATACGCCAAGCGCGGCATCCGGGTGAACGCGGTCTCCCCAGGCATCATCAAAACACCGATGCACGGCGAAGAAACCCACGACGCACTTGGAAGTTTGCACCCGATCGGACACATGGGCGAGATCAGCGACATTGCGCAGGCGGTAGTGTATCTAGAGAGCGCCAACTTTGTTACGGGTGAAATCCTCCACGTCGATGGCGGTCAGAGCGCGGGGCACTGAAGACTGACCTATTCGCACCGCCGTCGATCAATACCGACGGCGTTTTCCTCGGAGAGCGCACCATGAACACCCACGTTCACAAGATTTTTCTGATCACCGGGGTGAGTTCAGGCTTCGGCCTGGCCTTTTCTCAAGCAGTGCTAGCAGCGGGACATACTGTGGTTGGTACGGTACGGCGTGAGTCCGAGCGTACTGCGTTCGAAGCGCTAGACACCGATCGCGCCAAGGCCGTCGTGCTCGACGTCACCGATTACCAGGCGATAGAGCCGCTGGTGGCTGAGATCCTAGGAAATGTGGGCCGGATAGACGTGTTGGTGAACAACGCGGGTTATGGCCATGAGGGAATTCTTGAGGAGTCACCGCTAACGGAGATGCAACGCCAGTTCGCCACCAACGTGTTCGGCGCGGTGGCAATGATCAAGGCGGTTCTGCCAGGTATGCGTGAGCGGCGCAACGGACATATTGTCAACATCACCTCCATGGCCGGTTTTATCACCTTACCGGGCATCGCCTACTACAGCGGTAGCAAATTCGCCCTTGAAGGCATCAGCGAAGCACTGGCCAAAGAAGTGGAACACTTGGGTATCCATGTGACTGCCATGGCCCCAGGCTCGTTTCGTACCGAATGGGCGGGGCGCTCGATGATCCGTTCAGTTCGCACCTTGAGTGACTACGACTCTGTGTTCGATCCGCTTCGCAAGACGCGTGAAGAGAAAAGTGGCAAACAGACGGGCGATCCGCACAAGGCGGCGCAGGCCTTATTGGCTCTGGTGGCTGCTGAGAAGCCTCCCATTCATCTATTGCTCGGTCAGGATGCGTTGAGACTGGTGCGCGAAAAAATCGCGCGTCTTCAAACGGAAATAGCCGCCTGGGAGCGTCTTTCAGAATCAACTGACTTTGACTGACAATTCGGTGCGGGTGCCTTGTTCGACGATGCGTCCATCGTCCATGACGATGAGCATGTCCATCGCCGCAATCGTGGACAGCCGATGGGCGATGGCGATCAGGGTCTTGCCATTTCATCGAGGCTTTCCTGGATGGCTACTTCGACCTCTGAACCCCACGCACTGGTGGCCTCGTCAAGCAGCAGGATCGGGGCTACTTCATGCAGAACGAGCCCATGGTCCAACAAGCGATTCAGAACCTCTCGTTCTACCCGATGCCAATCGGTTCGGCGGGAGTGTCGATGATTGATGCACGCGACATCGCTGACGTCGCCGTGGCGGAGTTATTGCGACCTGACAGGCTCCAGACCCTCATCGGCCACCCGCTACGCACCTATGAAGACTTCGTGCGCGAGGCCGTTGCCGGGGTTTAAGCGGCTACGGCAAAAAAGGGGGTGGATTAGCCAATTGCCCCCTGGCGCGGCGAACTCCTCAGTAAAGTGTGCTCGCAATGCGCCCTGACAGGGCCTTGTCGTAAGCGTCGCCATCTACTTTCGAGGGGCAGATACGTTTGAATACCTCGCCTGCCGTGGGCAGTGCGCTGCGTTCGATCTGCCGCGTCACATCCCACAGCCCCGCCCTGATCACAGCCCTGCTGCACTGGAAATAAACGCTGGCTACGGTGATCTCCAGCACCGTTCGAGGAAGCTGCCCATTTACCGCGAACCGAGCCAGCAGTGCTGGCTCGACCGATATCCTGGCTGTGCCGTTCACGCGCAAGGTTTCCCCTATGCCAGGCACGAGAAAGAGCAGCGCAACCCGGGGGTCCTCAACGATGTTGCGCAGCGAATCGATGCGGTTGTTGCCGCGGCGGTCGGGTAAATACAGGGTCTTGCTGTCGTGGACATGAACGAACCCGGTCGCGTCGCCCCTCGGTGAGGCATCCAGCCCTCCGGGGCCTGAGGAAGCGAGGATCACAAAGGAGGCAGCCTCTATGAAGGGCTGGTAAACCGGATGGATATGATCGACTTCCTTGAGGATCGAGGGCGCCGCGACGGGGCCGTAAAGGCTTTCCAGCGCTTGTGTGGTCGTGATGTAGGCGCTGCTGTCGTTGTCGCGTTCCATGCTCATCTCCTTTGTAGATGTCTAAAAATCACATTCAGTTGATCGCTTCCTGCTCACCCGTTCCGACCAAGTGAGCAGCGGTAGGTTTGGCCAGGAGCAGGTTTGCTGGATTATTCATCGCTCGGTTATGCCCTGGGTTTAGAGCTTGCAACCGGAACGGCAGCTTTTACCGGCTCTAGATTTAACGCAAACACACTCACCAACACGATAACAGCCCCAATAATGACCATCACTGACGGGCGCTCGGCCAGCACCAAAGAAGCCATCAACATCGCGGTGGGCGGTATCAGGTAAAGCGCCATGGAGGCGCGGCTTACATTGCTATGCGCCAGCACGTAAGCCCATGCGAGGTACGCCAGCGCGCTGGGAAAAATACCCAATATCAGCACCGCCAGGTTCACCGAAACAGAAGCGTGTTGTGCTTCAATTAGCAGGCCCGGCGCGAAAATAAATAGCAGGACTGTGCCCGACCAGACGGTGTAGCAAACCATGGTCAATCCATCATATCGCTGGGCATGACGTTTCTGGAGAGAGAAATACAGACTCCAGGACAGCGCCGCCAGCAGGATCAAGAGTCCATGGGCGTTCATATCACCCAAGCCACGATCCCCCGCCACGACCACGGCAGCGCCAAACAAGCCGCACACTACGCACCCCCACTGCCAACCACTGACTCTGTCCTTGAAGAAAAAATGTGCGAGTAAAGCGCTGAACAAAGGCGTGGACTGGGCGAGCACACTGGCGGCCCCGGCACTGACACCACGCTGACCGTAATTGAGCGCAATGTGGTGCAAGCTCACAGCAAAGAAACCCAGCACCGCCAGCAATGGCAGGTCCCTGAGACGCGGCCGGGAAATACCCTTGACCATCGCGACCAGGGCCATGAACACCGAAGCGATGAGAAACCGCATCAGCGCCAAGTGACCCGGCTCGTAAGCCTGCAAGCCGATGCGAATGCCAATCGGAGAATAGGCCCAGCAAAAAATCACGAACGTCGTCGCGAGGATAATTCTCGCACCGGGTTTGCTGGAGGAACCGTCGAACGACACACAACGCGTTTCCATTTAGAAGTCCCTGCCCCATTGAGCGTCTGCCGATTTGCCTCGAAGTATCGAAACCACCCCACATCAGCACAAGTGACTTAAACTCAACCCACCATTCACTTTGGGTGAGCTATGGAACTGTCCCAACTGCGCATGCTCAAGACGGTCTGCGACACCGGCAGCATCGCCCGTGCTGCCGAAGTGCTGCACTGTGTGCCGTCCAACATCACTGCGCGCCTCAAGTCCCTGGAGCGGGAGCTCGGCACGCCGTTGTTCTTCCGCGAAGGTCGCGGACTGCGAGTCAGCCCGGCGGGTGAAGTGTTTGTGGGGTACGCGACAAAAATACTGAACCTGACAGAAGAGGCCCACCGCGCAATAGCCCCTGACAGCGCGCCGAGCGGCCCGTTGCGCATTGGCGCGATCGAGTCCAGCGCCACGGGGCGTCTGCCCCAGTTGCTGGCCAAATACCACGCGCAGTACCCGCAAGTATCCCTGGAACTGAGCACGGGCACCTGGGCTCAGCTGCTGGACGATGTCCAGCATCACCGGCTCGATGGCGTGATCGTAGCGGTGGACATGGAGCGACCTGGACTCAAACGAGCCGTGATGTACCGCGAAGACCTGGTGCTCATCGCCTCCGAGTCTCACGGTCCACTGCGCAGTGCGGCAGATTTGCGAGGCAAAGCGATCTTCATGTGGCCCACGGGCTGTCCGTACCGCTTGGCGCTGGAGCAATGGCTGCTACGCCATGAGCAAACGCAGCCGATCATCAGCATCTCCAGCTACGGCGCCATCGTCGGCTGCGTCAGTGCAGGTGCAGGTGTCTCGCTGGTGCCCCGTGGGATCTATGAGCAATACCGCCAGGGGGCTGGTTGGACGGGGTATGAATTCCCTGAGCTGGCGGGGATCGATAACCTTTTTTATTGGCATGAAAACACCGGTCGGCATCCTGCCAGGGAGGCGTTTTTGGGGATGCTGCAAACGGAGTTCGAAGGCTAGCTGCACCGCCCTTCCATTGTGGCGAGGGGATTTAGCGAAACGTCGTACCGCACCGCTGGGCGGCGAAGCAGCCCCAAGAATATTGTAGGTGATCGACTGGTAAACCGAGATGTAAGCTTTAGTCGCATGTAAGCCCAAACCGAACGATGACAGGGAGTCTATTTTGGAATTAGCACCACGATTCGCCCTCCATGAAACCACCCATTGGATCGTCAACCACCACTTGGCATCCGCCCTGCCCGGCTACCTCATGCTCGGTTCCAAGGTTCACGTAAACTCATTGGCACAATTGCCGGACGCGGCGCTCGCAGAGCTGGGTGGTCTGATGGCAAACATCCAGCGCACTCTCGAAACACACCTGAACCCAAAATGGCTTTATATCAGCCGATTCGGCCACGATCCCCGCTACCCCATCCACTTCCATTTCATCCCGGTTTACGACTGGGTCGAGGAACTGTTTTGGAAAGATGCGCGGTACAGGCTTCTGGAGACCTTTGGGACACTAGAGAACGCCCAGACGTTGACCGATGGCGCAGAGCTAACGTTATTCATTTGGCGTGAATTCGGCGAAAGCCCTACACCTCCGGCAATCCAAGGGCCTTCGATCAGCCAGGTAATTGAACGGTTGCGGGAGGCGTTCAAGACTCGGCCGACACCAAACCTTCCTCCAGCGCAATGGCCATGATGTCTGTTGCTGATACGTTGACCCAGGTTGAAACATCAACCTCGCCCCGCGACGCAAGCCAGCGTCCGGCCATTTGATAACCCAACGAGTAACCGAGCCATTTGGGCTTGTCGCCGAAACCAAAGAACCACTCGTTGTGATCGTAATACCTTGATTCGAGAGCCTGGAGTCCGACCGGTGAGTTTGAAAGATCAGCCAACGCTATGGCACGTTCCCAAGGCTCCGGATCGCTACCGAGCAAATGCCGAACAAATTGACCGGCAAGCCCTTCGCTGACCAGAGCCTCGCCCAAAGTCCAACCATAGCCAGGACCACCCATGCGCAGGCAATGATGAACCTCATGAATAACATGTCGACGCAACGCGCCGGTGCATAGGCTGGAAAGGAAATTGGGATTATCGGGATCAAGGGTCATGGAAAACATGGAACTGCGATACGCCCGCCCTACCAGACCCATTTCCGGAATGGTTTCGCCCGGTAGCCTCTGAATCAGAACATCGAGCCTCGGCGGGGGCATCAGGCGAGCAACGGCCTCGTACGCGGCATCAAATTCGTCAGTCAACTCGCGGCGAAACTCGGCCAGGCTCCCAGAGGCTTCCAGCCAGTGCAGCGTCCATTTCTCCATAACCCTCTCCTTTAATCACAGTACTGGCTCGATAGATCCATGCCGCTCGCGACAGTAAATTTCCCTAGGGCAGCTGTCCAGTGTCGACAGATTCGATCGCCCCTCTGTCTGTAGGCCCTCTCTGGCAAAAAACTATCGCGATTCCTACAAAGCTCTCGGAACCCGGAGCCTTGTCCGTCGAGCGCGGGGAAACCTATAGTCATTCCGTCGCCCAGAATGGCGATCAGGTTTGGCGACCTGTGAATCGGATCAGCCCTTTAACCTGATCGGAGCAATCCCATGCAAAGATACATCCCCATTACCGGCATCGACTGCACGCCTGCCTCTCTACTCATCGATACTCAAGCCCCGCTGGACGTCTTGCACGCAACCGCTGATTACCGCATCCGTGTGGTGACTCAAGTACTGGAAAACATCGCGTTCCGATCCGAGATCGCCAGCGAAACAGTGGTGCTTTCGGACTTGGCGCAACTTCTGGTAATTCCGTTGCGTGATGGGTGTGATTTGCTGGAAGTGATTGGTCGACGGCTTCAGTCGCAGGTTGAACATTGACAGAGTTTCGGGCGCTTAAAGCGCCCGTTTCTGCTTAGCTGGCCGATGAGTTCTGCACGGACTTCCCCCGTGGCATGCATTCGACCATACCTGCCATTTACATCGGATTTGACCACCTATGATTGGCAGAGAATGGCTATGTGCAGACGTTGGTCAAGGTCTGCATTCGGCCGATTCTGTTGAAAAAGTCGGATTTTCAAATGGCCTGAACTCAGGCGCGACCACCACCGGAGAACCTACTCACCACATAGAGTGGTTTTTCGGCCCTTCGTTGACCTTTGCTGCTCTGCTATTGGGTTAATTTGAGGTTTCTTGCTTGGTGCAGGCGCAACTATCCCGTGACTGGTGGCCCTTGAGATGAAAATTTGGCCAGCCGTCGCAGGTTCTGCACCGCAGCGGCCAGCGTGAACTCATCCGTCGCGCCACTCATGCCACGTAGCCGCAGGCGATCCAATTTCAGGATGCGCTTGAGGTGGGCAAACAACATTTCGACCTTTTTACGTTCGTGGCGAGATCGCTGATATGCCGGCGTTGCGGCAATGCGCCGAGCCACATCGCGAGCGGCTTCATGGACGCTGCGAGCGATCTTGCGAATCGAAGTGTTCGGGCAACACTTGGCTTTCATCGGACATGTCGCGCAGTCGGTCTGTCTGGATCGGAAGATGATGGTGTTGGCTTTGGTGACGTGCGAACGCTCGTTCTTGAAGGCTCGCCATTCGCTGCGTAATACGTTGCCGGCTGGGCAGCGGTATTCCTCAGCCTCTTCATTCCAGTGGAAATCGTTACTCGAAAAGCTGTCGTTCTTGCGCTCGGCTTTGTCCCACACCGGCACATGCGGTTCGATGTCTTTTTCCTCCACCATCCAGGCCAGCATCGGCGCTGTGCCGTAAGCGGTGTCGCCAATGAGGCGCTCCGGCTTGATGTCGAACTGCGCCTCGACCCGATTGATCATCGTCTTGGTGCTCTCGACTTCTGCGGTTCGATGAGCCGGTGTGGGCTCGACATCCACGATGACACCGTGCTCGGTATCGATCAGATAATTCGTGGAGTAAGCGTAGAACGCTGGGCCGCCTGGAGCAGCGGTCCAGCGGGCTTGAGGATCCGTCAGCGACAGGCGCTTCGGTAGCGTTTCGGCCAAAGCCTCTTCATCGAGGGCTTCAAGGTACTCACGCACGGCGCGGGTGCTCAGGGCCGGATCGCTCCAGTTGACTGGCTCATCACCCGGTACGCCCCGCTGCCGACTCGCATCCGCTTTGATGATGCTGGCGTCCACGGCAAAGCCTTCGCCTTTAACTAGGCCTGCGTCCATGCAGCGACGCAGCACTTCATTGAACAACCAGCGAAACAGATCACTGTCCCGAAAACGGCCGTGTCTATTTTTGGAAAAGGTCGAGTGGTTGGGGACTTCATCTTCAAGGCTTAACCGGCAGAACCAGCGATACGCCAGGTTCAAATGGGCCTCTTCGCACAGCCGGCGCTCTGAGCGAATGCCGTAGCAATAGCCCACGATCAGCATACGAATCATCAGTTCTGGATCAATCGACGGACGCCCAATCGGGCTGTAGAAATCGGCGAGGTAATGGCGCAGGTCGCTCAGATCGAGACATTGATCAATGCTGCGCAGAAGGTGATTGGCGGGGATGCGATCTTCAAGGTTGAACGAGTAAAACAGTCGCTCCTGCCCACTCGATAACTGTCCCATCATCCTCTGTGATCCCCCGCCGGCCAATGAAGCAATTTTGCCGCAGGTCAAACAGGGGGAGCTACTTTTTCAACAGAATCGGCCAAAAGCGGACATTAGCTCAAATAAAACTAGCGCAGAAACTACCGTGCTCTGCGCTAGCGATAGATGAGTACTCTAAGATGAAGCTACCGGACTCTCGGATAAATCTTCGAATTCCTCTTCGTCGATAAAATCAACTTCGGGAAATTCTTCTTGTGCTTCCTGTTCCTTGAGATGCCTCAAATACTGCACTCCAAATGGCTTAATCTGAGTGAGCATTTTATCTATCCGCACACAGCCCCTTGTCCCCCCACGATTAATAGCGACTTCACGATATTCAGAGATTTTAACGACGAGTTCAGCGTCCCCCCAAACATTACCCGCATGAAAAGCAATAAACAGTGCAGCGCTTCGGTTATGATTGATAGGGTCGCCGACGTCACCTAAAACAACAGCTTGTATGCGTGCTATTTGTTGAGTAGATAACGTCGGCTTCCAAGTATCACGTTGAATGCCGATACAACTATGCAAAGCAAATGAAAACAAATTAGATTTTTCTTCAAAATTCTGCTCGAAGTAGTTGACCAAGAAAAAATTCAGAAAATGTTCACTTACACTATCCACTGTATCAGCATGGTGGAGATTGAGGCTCCACGTCCACAGGGCAACATGTGCGATAGCAGGGTTATCGCTAAATAACAGCGATTCGAGCTTGTGCAAAATTCGCGACCCTATCACTCCATTATTTTCAACCTTACGAACTGAGCCATACCATAAAACTCCAACTGCTGTCATAAGGCCCAAGCAAACCTTTTCACTGTCGGAGTCGTTCAACAAATTATGTATTTCGTCCTGCCCATCTGCACTAAGCCAGTAACTGGTCGGTCGCCTATACGCAGCAAAACAAGCATAGCTATTCCTAACCCAAGCATCTTTTGGAGTGTCTAGGTTTTTGTAAAGCAACCAAGCTTGATGCAAAAGTTCACTAGCGTATGGACCACGGCATAACGCTCTCCAATCTAATCTTGATTTGCACCCTCGGGCAAAATAGGTAATTAAACTTAATGCTTCAGTTAGAGTCTCAGGCCCTGCTTCGGCTTCCTCAATAAGGCTCTGTACCAATCTAGCGGCTGCTCCTGGCAGCACATTTGGATGGCTTAGCCACTCCTGTTTCCCGGCAAACCCCTTTCCCGCATCCATTCTGCGCTTCAGAAGATTAGCTTTATGCACCAATGCTTTGATAATTGAATCAGCTCGCTTACCTGCCAGTACAGCTGTCATTGGTATAACTTCTTTCCATTCGTCAGAAATCAGCCGACTAGTTAAAGGTTTTATCAAGGGCGATTTAGAGTCATAGCCGTCGTAATTACCATCTACAATTGCCAGAGCTGTCAGATACTCTTGAAAGGTTAGATGCCTGAACTGATAAAACGGTACCGCCCGCCCATTTTCAACCTGTCGGCCAGCTTCCAGCAATAAGCTTGAACGTAGTTCTACTCTTTTCAAAAACTGGTAAGGAGTGTCTTTCGCATAGCGCTTGATTTGGGGAACATTTTCGCGTGCTTTCTCAAGCAGCTGAAGAAGCTCTTGCTCGGTTGCGGTTTGTTGTCCCGCCCGCATAAGCTCAAATGCTATATACGAGAGCTGGGGGATTGCCTCTTTAGTGTCCAGGGCGTCATGCCCCTTAATATTCCACGTATCGAGAAGCACTTCCACGGCACGACTATAAAGACGGACCCTATCAGGTGGAAGCCTTCCAGCCCCATGCTTAACCACCAAGAGCATTGTCAGTAAAAGTGGGTTTTCAGCGAGTCTTCTCAACCCCATGTTTGTCGTGAGTATTTTGCCTAGCGAACTTGCTTCCTCCAGCGCTTCTGGTGAATTGCCAACCATCAGCTTATGCCAATGACTGCACAATAACATTATTGCGTCGGAACTGAGAGGCGCCACTCGCCACTGTTCACAATAAGTGGCCAGATATGGAGCGACCAAACTGAATCCAGCCTCGCGACTTGTTACGACCAACTTTGTTTCTGGAAACTGATCCAAAAAAGATCGTAAGTTTTCAACGAATATAGTTCGATCGCCATCATCATGAATCTCATCTAACCCATCAATCAAAAGCAAAACCTTCCCCTGCTTAAATAATGGAATTAGCGCAGAGTGCAATCCATCGAGATCTGGCTGGCCTGTAATATCCGAAAGACTTTTTAGCAAGGTTGCAATAGGGAGCTTGATATAATCCCGCCATTCCCGACACTTAATTAATACGGGAACCAACCCTACATCAGGTAAATTATCATCGCTCTTCAATCTTCTGTCTGGACTTGCATATGCAACAGCAAGCCTCTTCAGCAGCAAGCTTTTCCCTCCACCAGGAAGAGCTAAAAGGGCCACTCCTTTAGTTTTGTTAAAAATATCACCAAACGACTGGGGCTCTTTATTTTTCCTCTTCCAATTAATAAGTTTGCTTTGGCGCGAGGGGTCATCCAAAGAAATATCTGGAGGACAAGGGAGTAATTCAAGTGGCACAAATAATTTTTCAAGGTCAAATCGACGTTGAGCCGTCTCCATATCTGCGCTTACGCCTTCAATGGTCATTTGACCACAATCCCTTATCAGAAACTCTTTATAGCTATCAAGAAGTTTTCGATGCTTTTCGGGCTTGTCTGTTTTCTTTATTTTTGCCTTCGAACTGGGAGCTGGGTTTGTTGATTTGTGAAATAAGCCAGACAGAAATAATGGTAGCTCTGAATGCGCACCGCCGTAACTCAAAGGATCAACAAAACCGTGCCAATTCGGATCTGCATGTCTACCTAAAAATTGCTGATTATTAACCAGTGCATAGTGCTGAAGAGTAGATGCTCCGAACTGTACTTTTAGCCAATCTATCAAAGCACTGAAATTCGGGTCGGAAAATGTATCCCCGCATCCGATAAACAATAACCGCTTGAAGGCACCCAAGTGCCTCTGAAAAATATCTCTAGTTTCGCTACTCAATGTTCTTTCGTAGTCTCTAATTCCTAACACACAAGACTCTGGATGTTGCCAATGACCATGTAAATGCAAAATACCTTGCTCTTCTCCCCTCATCCACTCCGTCGTTTTTCGTATATCAGAAATAACTATTGGCGGAAGACCTGTCACAACTTCTAATAAAGAGTCATAATTTAGAGTGCATATTGGAATGCCCATATTCGATATGGATGCTACAGCTTGCAACATATCGTTATTTTTTGGAGCTACGCCTTTAAAAGATTCATTCAACCATCGAGCATAAAGCTCACCTGTGGGAGCGCCTAGCTTCCGACCCACAAACTCCGCCGCGCTTAAGACATCATCAATATCGCTCGAGTGAAGTTGGTCACTCCAAGACTCAATTTGAGCCTCGGTGATTTTTCCCTTACTCCACCAAATGCAAACCCGCTCTCAATAAGCCCTGTCCATGAAAGCTGTTTGTATTCATTGTTTGTTAATGAAATGCTAACGCCTGTGCCTACGACAACAATTAGTTCACCCTTTGCTATTGATTCTTGGATGCTTTTAACTGCGGAGTCATTTTTCATTATTTTTTTCTTCAACTGGGTCAATTTATTAAAATCCATTTAAAGAGCTTAAGAGCCGAACTCTCTGCTCAACCGCTGGACCGGTGGGTGATCGAGCATACGCGCATAATCTAAACTGAGAAAATACGACCTTTACCTCCCAGTGAAGTTATCATCGCGCGCAAAACGGTGTAGCACAATATTTGTTATGGCCTATGGCCACTGCTGAGGCAGCAGATACGTTTGAACCTCTTCAAAAACTAGCTTCATCGGAGTGACAGCTTTTGGCCGAAAACAGACAAAGGCCCACCCCACCGACCGATCTACTCCACAACCCCATTAAAAACAACAGTCCCATCCCCCTCCTTCTTAACCGTCAACCTATTCCCCTCCACCACAACCTCAACCAACTCAGAACACCCAGCCACCTCCCGCTTCCCATCAACACGCTCGACCTTGGCATCAAAACTAAAAACATAAGTAGACGCCGGGCAAGCATTCCCACCCTCCCCCGTGGAAACAACCACCACATACCGGCTCGGCCCAAACGTATAAGCCTTTTCAATCGCCACATACCCGGTGTACTCAGCCTCCTCGACAATTGCCTCCATGACATTCACCACCCCAGCGCGCGTTTGATAATTCAGCGCGGTCCCCGTCCCTTGGGTCTGGGTCGTGAAAGGCCCGGCACGCTCGGCGGTGACGGGCAAGGTTTCATAGGCAACACCGGGGGGCGCTGGGGGCGCTGGGGGCGCGATTTGAGTCGTGACGGTGGGTTTTGCAACGAGGTTTTGTTGGGGTTCAGGAAGATCGCATAGGCCGTTTTTGCAAATGAAATCCCCTTGGCAATCGATATCTTCCGAGCACTGGTTGGTTTCTTCGAAGGTGCTCTGGTTGGCTTTGGCGTAGCCGACGACGGCCAGTGCAAGGAGGGTGCAGACGAACAGACGCTTCATCGGTGAAGTCCTTTTCTTGGATGGTGATCAGATGATAACTGCAAACCTTCCGGGTTTGTCTCTGGTCACTTTCGATTTTGCAGTGTCGGGTGGTCCAACTTTGCTTTGAATACTAGCCTTGCAAACGTGCGCACAAGGAAGTCGAGAAAACCATGACTAACCGCGATCAACTCCATCGAGATGGTTACGCTCTGCTCCGTCAAGCGATCCCAACCGAATGGCTGGAAGACCTGCGTGCCGCGTTCGATGCTGGTGTTAGGCCGTCGGACCAATGGCCCGTGCCGCGTGGCATGGACTGGCGTCATTCGCTGTTGGACGATGATGCGAAGGTTCAGGCTGTGTGTCGTCTGCCCCAGGTGCTGGCGGTCGCGGGGGAGTTGATCGAGGAGCGATTCTTTCTGTCGCAGGTGGAGGGGCGCGAGCCTCTTGCCGGTGGCGGCCATCAACCGCTGCACCGCGACTTGTCGGCCCAACGGCCAGGCGACATTGCCATGGCCCTGGCTTTTTTTGACGACTATGGCCCTGAGAACGGTGCGACGCGTATCGTGCCTGGCAGCCATCGGCCCGAGCCGGGAGCGCCGCCATTCGATTTCACCAACGAATCACGCTCCGTACAGCTTTCAGGTTGCGCCGGTGACATCCTGGTGTTCGATGTGGACTTGGTGCATGCGGGCAGCCTGAACTCGGTGGGTTCGCACCGTCGTTCGATTTTGATCAGTTATTTTTCGGAGCAGTTGTACGCTTCACACTTGGAAACCGTGGGGCTGCGTAATGTTCGTATGGCCACGAGTGAGCGGTTCGAGCCTTTGGATTTTGGCTTCGGTCTACGCTCGCCTAGGTAAAGATGCAATCATTTGCGCATGACACACCGCCAGAATTTCATCGGCCAGCGCCGAGTCGTCAGGACAGGCGCGCGATAGCATGATCGCGCCGACCGCGTGCGCCAGCAGGTCGATCATTTTCCCCCTCGCCTCACCCGGCGCCGCATCCGGCCCGGTCGGGTATTTTTCGCCGAGTGTTTGCAACATGCGCTCGATGCCTTCAGCGAATGCCGCCTTCAAATCGTCCGACTGACGTGCCGCGTCACCGCACAACGCTGCCATGGTGCAACCCGTGGCGCGCCCGTCGCGATGGTCCCGTGACACATACACATCAATGAAGTCCTTCACGCTCAATGCGTCGACGCCGATCAGTGACTGCTCAAGACTCTTCGCCGAGGCTTCGGCCATCAGGTCAGCCTTCGAACCGAAATGTTTGTAGAAACCACCATGGGTGAAGCCGGCGGCGGCCATCAGGTCGGCCACGCCGACCCCGTCAAAACCGCGCTCGCGAAATACGACTGAGGCTGTTTCGACGATGTGCTCCCGATTTGCCTGGGCCTGGGCTTTGGTCACGCGCATGTTTCGATACCTCGTTACCGCTGGAAATTCATCGACTGATCATACATTGATGTTGATCATAATCAAAACCGTTGACAGTTTAGATTTCGATCATCATCATAATTTCCAACGATCTGACCAGCTACCAACGGACACGGAACAACCTCCCATGAGCGACCTGAATCTGTTTACCGCCTATACCCTTGGCCCAAGCACTGGCTGATCGAGCCTGACTTTTTCTCGTGCATCAATCCCAATCCATGTTTCTCACAAAGAGCTGACATCATGACTACTCGCCCTACCGTTCTCATCACTGGCGCTTCCACCGGCATTGGCGCGGTTTACGCTGAGCGTTTCGCCCAACGCGGACATGATCTGGTGTTGGTCGCCCGCGATCACTCGCGCCTGGAAACGCTCGCCGCGAAGTTGCGTGGCGAGCACAACGTCGCCGTTGAAGTGCTGCAGGCCGACCTGACTCAACTCAGTGACCTGCACAGCGTCGAAGCGCGCCTGCGGGATGATGCGCGCATCGGCATCCTCGTCAACAATGCCGGCGCCGCACAGTCCGGCACCTTCATCGAGCAAAGCACCGACAGCGTTGCACAACTGGTGGCCCTCAACACCACCGCACTGGTGCGGCTCGCCAGCGCCATCGCGCCACGCTTGGCCAAAGCAGGTGAAGGCGCGATCATCAACATCGGCTCGGTGGTGGGTCTGGCGCCTGAGTTCGGCATGACGGTCTATGGTGCGACCAAGGCGTTCGTGCTGTTCCTGTCCCAAGGCCTGAGCCTGGAACTGTCGCCTCAGGGTGTCTATGTGCAAGCCGTACTGCCCGCCGCCACCCGCACGGAAATTTGGGATCGCGCCGGGGTCGACATCAACACTTTGAGCGAAATCATGGAAGTGGGTGATCTGGTCGACGCCGCACTGGTGGGCTTCGACCGTCGCGAACCGGTGACCATTCCTCCGCTGCATGAAGGCGAGCGCTGGGATGCCCTGCAAACCGCGCGTCAGGGTCTTTTGTCGCAGATCAGGCAGTCCGCCGTGGCGCAGCGCTATTTGACTCAAGACTGACCCATGCCGACAGGTCGGCCTCGCCCCACTCTCATTCCCCCGACAAGAGCAGCTGCAACATGAAGGCATTTTTTATCGACCGCTACGGCAAGCAGAACGGAATGATTGGCGAAGTGCCCGACCCTGTGGTCGGTGTGCATGACGTTCTGGTTCAGGTGCATGCAACCAGCGTGAACCCGTTGGACTCGAAGATCAGAACGGGGGAATTCAAACTGATCCTGCCCTATACATTTCCATTGGTATTGGGCAATGACCTGGCCGGAGTGGTTGTTAGCACGGGTTCGGCGGTGAAGCGATTCAAGCCAGGCGACGAAGTCTATGCACGTCCTCCAGAGGCCCGGATCGGGACGTTTGCTGAACTGATCGCCGTGAACGAAAACGCGCTCGCGCTGAAACCCTCCAATCTCGACATGGCCGAAGCGGCTGCCATCCCCTTGGCGGGTTTGACGGCCTGGCAGGTGCTGGTTGAGACCGCCCAACTGAAAAAAGGCCAGAAAGTGTTGATTCATGCTGGATCCGGTGGCGTCGGCACGCTTGCTATCCAGCTCGCCAAACACCTCGGCGCCTTCGTTGCGACCACCACCAGTACGGCGAATGTTCAATGGGTGAAAGCACTCGGGGCGGATGTGGTCATCGATTACAAACAGCAGGATTTTGCAAAGGAGTTGCGCGATTTCGACGTGGTGTTGAACAGCCTCGGCGCCGATGTACTGGAGAAATCGATCAAGGTGCTCAAACCTGGCGGACAGCTCATTTCCCTTTCAGGGCCGCCGACCGCGCAATTTGCTCAAGAACAAGGCCTGTCCTGGGTGCTGGGGCAAGTCATGCGCCTGCTGAGCAGCGGTATTCGCAGAAAAGCCCGCAGACATGGGGTGAGCTATGCATTTTTGTTCATGCGTGCCAACGGGATACAACTGCAGAAAATCACCTCGCTTATCGAGGCTGGGGTCATCAAACCGGTCATCGATCGCTCCTTCCCTTTTGCATCGACCGCAGAGGCCTTGCGCTACGTCGAGCAGGGCAGATCAAAAGGCAAAGTCACCATAACAATCAAATAAGCGCACGACAAAAGATGTCAGTAGATGATGTGTATACCGCCAAGTACCCGACTGCGGCGCCTGAACCAGAGGAGCCGCCAGCGCACGACAAGTCCATAGAAGAGCAGTTGCCACCGGAACCCGCGCGGGTAGAAAAGCCGATCATCTTTTGGCGTGGTTTGATGCTTGAGCAGTAATGGCTTGACGCCGCAGGCAGGCGTTAGGCCAATCACGAGACCGAAGCCAAGAACATTTAGCCGTCTTCAGCCCCCTGCCGCAGGACTTGCAGCATCTGTCCAACCACAAAGGTTTCGACCGCACCTTCACCAGCCCCCCTCTCAAAAGCGGCGCAACAAACCGATGCATCGCCATCGCAGATGCGGTAAACGGCAATGACACTGCCAGGCCCGCAGCCTGTGTGTCCGCAGAGGGAAAATCCGCCGTCAATCGCACCCTGCATCACACCCAGGCCATAGCCAGGCGTGATCCATGGGCGTCCGGGAATCGGGCCGCCCAATGCTCGTACTGCCTGCATTTCCTGGAGCAGGCCCTTGGAGAAAAGATCGGCAGAAAGGAGTCGGTCCAGCAATAGCGCTGCTTGCGAAATCGGGCCGATCAGCAAGCCATGATAGACCCAGGCGGGGTCATATTTTGAGGCGCTTCCAAGAGGGGTCGCTTGTAGGTCTGCTCGCGTTTTAGCGAAGCGAACGTTCGACAGGCCCAGGGGAGTTAGCACGCGTTGACTCACTGCTTCATCGAGCGTCAGATCTGTCAGCCGTTCAATGAGCCGGCCGATGAGCAAGTAGCCCACATTCGAGTAGCGCCAAGCGGTTCCAGGGGTGTATCGAAGTCGAGTGCCGTCAAGGCGTTGCATCATTTCATCGGCCGACCAGGCTGATTCACTGTTCGTAACGGCGGCGTGATACTCCGCAAGTTCGCCATAATCGGCGAGTCCTGCCTCATGCCGTAGCAGCTGGCGTAGCGTGAAAGGCTGATCAGCAAGGGGGTCGTCCAATCCAATCAGCCCATCACGCACCAACGATAGAGCCGTCCCAGCCAGGACAGTTTTCGTAAAACTCCACCAGGGGACCGTCAGTTCAGATGGGGCAGGCGTTTGTGGTTGACCATTTGATATGAGCGAACTGAGCATTGGCTTCCCTGGAATGTTGGGTGGATCGATGCCTCGACTAGATATCTCAGTAGCCAGTCCACAAAATGATCGTTCCAGACTATTTCCCCCTCATACCTACTCCACCGCCTCAGCCACGCCCTGATCCTCCCCCAGAAATCCGCCACTCTGGTGATGCCACAACCGCGCATAGGTGCCGTTTTTCCCGAGCAATTCGGTGTGGGTGCCTTGTTCGATGATGCGTCCATCATCCATGACGATCAGCCTGTCCATCGCCGCAATCGTGGACAATCGATGGGCGATGGCGATCACGGTCTTGCCCTGCATCATTTCATCGAGGCTTTCCTGGATGGCGACTTCGACCTCTGAATCCAGGGCGCTGGTGGCCTCGTCAAGCAGCAGGATCGGGGCATTTTTGAGCATTACCCGGGCAATGGCGACGCGTTGACGCTGGCCGCCCGAAAGCTTGATACCCCGCTCGCCCACCAGGGTGTCGTAGCCGCTGTGGCCTTGCTTGTCGCTCAGTTGGCTGATGAACCCATCGGCTTGGGCACTGGCCGCGGCGCTGCGGATTTGCTCGTCGGTGGCATCGGGGCGTCCATAGGCGATGTTGTCGCGAATGGAGCGGTGCAGCAGCGAAGTATCCTGAGTCACCATGCCGATGGCACTGCGCAGACTGTCCTGGGTGACGTGCGCGATGTTCTGCCCGTCGATGCGAATCTCACCCTTGTCCACGTCGTAAAAGCGCAGCAGCAGGTTGATCAGCGTGGATTTACCGGCACCGGAGCGGCCCACCAACCCGATCTTTCCGCCCGGGCGAATGCTCAGGCTCAGGCCATCGAGCACCTGGCGTTCGCCGTTGTAATTGAAGCTCACATTGTCGAAAGTCACCGCGCCGCCCGTGGTGACCAGCTCGCTGGCGTCCGGGGCATCCTGCACCTTGGGGCCGCAGGCCAGGGTCGCCATGCCATCCTGCACGGTGCCGATGCTCTCGAACAGCGAGGTCATTTGCCACATGATCCAGTGCGACATGCCATTTATGCGCAACGCCATGGCAATAATCGCCGCGACCGCACCCGCGCCCACTTGACCTTGGTGCCATAGCCATAGGGCATAACCGCCTGCCCCCATGATCAACCCGACCACCAATGCCTGATTGACGATCTCGAACTGGCTGACCAGGCGCATCTGGCGAAAGCCGGTCTGCTTGAAATCCTCCATGGCAGCGCGCGCGAAGTGGGCTTCACGTTTGGAGTGGGAGAACAGCTTTACCGTGGTGATGTTGGTGTAGGCGTCTGAGATACGCCCGGTCATTGATGACCGCGCATGGGCCTGCTCCTGCCCTACTTTCTCAAGGCGGGGCACGAAGTAGCGCATGGCAAGACCGAACAACGCCACCCAGACAATGAACGGCAGCATCAGCTTCAAGTCAAAGCCGCCGGCCAGCGCGATGATCGCGATGAAGTACACCCCGATCCCCGGAGCGATCTCGATAATGGTGAATAACACCTCGCGCACCGACAGCGCCGTCTGCATCACCTTGGTGGTGACCCGGCCGGAGAACTCATCGGAGAAGAACGAAAGGCTTTGCCGCAGCATCAGCCGGTGAAAATCCCAGCGCAACCGCAACGGCAGATTGATCGCCAATATCTGGTGCTGCACCATCGTGCGCATCGCTACCAGCCCAATGCTCGTCACCAGCACCACACCGATGCCCCACAGCACGCGACTTTCCTGTCGGGCCGCATCGCCGCCTGCCTGCCAGATCGACAGCATGTCCACGACCTGCCCGAGAAAAGAAAACAGCCAGGCTTCGTAAATCGACACAGCGGCACTGAGCAGCGCGAGCGCGAGAATGTAACCGCGAGCGCCCCGCGTGCAGGCCCACAGGAACCGCGCCAGACCTTCAGGTGGCGGAGGTGCCTCGTCGGGCGGAAAAGGGTCGAGCCGTTGTTCAAATGCGTGAAGCATGGTGATCTCCAAAACCATCTGGTAAAGAGATTCTGGCATTTAAAGGTTGCTTTGAGGGGTTTGGGTGGAGGAAAGGTTGTTCGCCCGGCACAACGAGGGCTCGATCCAAGAAACACAACCCTCGGCGACACGCATGAGTACAAGCTATATCCTACCTCCTGCCCTCCAAGCAATAACGCCTCCCTCAATGGACTTACCGGAGACCTCTGTGCAACGCTCAACCCTTTTCCTCGCCTCCCTGCTGCTAACCGCTTGCGCCAGCCACCAGA
The DNA here is from genome assembly GCF_031570495.1 of Pseudomonas sp. JL2. NCBI lineage: Bacteria > Pseudomonadati > Pseudomonadota > Gammaproteobacteria > Pseudomonadales > Pseudomonadaceae > Pseudomonas > Pseudomonas sp. JL2. The sequence continues at coordinate 88,236 of NZ_JAKUDH010000009.1, read as the reverse complement.
CGCCGGCCGATAAACAAGCCGCCCTGCTCGCTCAACCGTTGACGCCCAACAGCCTGATGCGCGAGGGCGACGTCATCAACTTCCAGGTGTTTGCACCCCGCGAACCGAATTTGCCGTTCTGGCAAACTGTTCAGTTTTCGGCGGCCTGCTCGAAACCGCAGGTCACCCTGGTTTATTCGTTCATGCTCCGGCGCTCCTACTCCAGCAATACCGCCCAGTATGCCCCGGCGACTGCGTTGCCCGCGCGCTATCACAGCTCGCTGATGAACAACCGGGATTTCACGCAGGCGTGTAAAAGGCTACCCATCCCGGACTGGCGCCAAGTGGCGAAGGGCGAAGGTGAACGGTGGTTGTTGCTCGATAACAGCAGTTTGCAAAAAAATGGCAAACAGGTGCAGTTCTGGATGGCGTACGACGAGCCGAAGACACGTCTCAACCCGATTAGCAACGCACCTTTCACACAGATCCGTGAGCAGTACACGATGGACTGTGCAGCACGAAATGCCAAGCTGTTGGCCCGTTATTACCTCAATTCCAATAACGAAGTAACTGACGGAAAAGTCGAGATGTTTCCCGAGGCCAAGGTTATTGCGGCGGCCGACGAGGATCAGTTGAAGGTGTTTGAACTCGTGTGCAGCGCGACGACAAGCATTGCCGGTCTGCCGGCGCTCAAGTCGCGCACCAAGGCACCGGTGGCGGCTGACGCGCTGCCCGACATCAACCCAGGTGTGTTGAAGAGTATCGAGCAACTGCACATGCCGCCGCCGGCCAAGACGCTGACCTATATAGAGCTGGCAGGCACCGGCAGTAATGCTGAAAAAAGCTGGCCAGAACGCACTGAGTACTTCCTGTCGACCGACCCCGCGACCCAGCAGCTCAACATTGTTCACAAAAGCGAATACCTCAATGGCCGCCAGATCAACTGGCGCGGCCTGATCAGGCTTTCAGGCCGAGAGCAGGCCACCCGCTCGGAAAACACCGTAGTCGTCAACAGCCTGAGCTTTCGGGGTGATTGGCAGCACATGCCTGTGGGCAGTCAGTTGAGTTATACCCAACGGGGCAGCATCACTAGCGATCGGCTTGGAACCATGGGCGATGAGCCGAAAACCGTCGACTGCACCGTCGACAGTGAAGGCCCCGCCAAACGTTTGAACCCAGGCTTGAGCGGCAACGCCAAGGCGTTGAGCTGCCATCGTCAACAGCGCCCAAGCACAACCCCCGTGCCGCTGGAGCATTATTACTATTTGGTTGACTATGGTTTCTTCTATCACGCCAGCACGGACAAAAAGGACTTCATGTCCATCAACATGCGCGTGCAGAGTGTAAAGTGAGGATGTGACGAGCGAGCTTCGTTTATTGCCCGACGGGCCGCTCATACCGCCGCTGAATCCGCTCCACCTCGCCAGAACGCCGCAACTGCTCCAAAGCCTTGGCCCACGCGGCCACCACCTCATCGTCAGAGTCAAGGCTGAAGGCGATGTACAGCGATGACCGATAGAGTTCGATGGGGATTTTGCGCAGTGTGCCCGGTGCGATATTCAACTGGCGGCTGTAGTAAGCCACCCCGGCATCGGTGTCACCTACGATGATCTTGGTCCGCCCGGCGAGCAGCATGCGGTAGAGCAGCTTGCTCTCGGTAGCACTTTTGTCCAGGTTGTTGAAGCCCAGCGACTGCAGCATCTGCGGCACCAGGCCGGCATGTCGCGTGGTGATCTGCGGGGCGTGCAGCAGTTGTTCCAGGGAATTCACCGGCGGCGTACTGGCCAACTGATAGGCATGAATGGACTCTTCCACGATCGGCCCGACCCACTTGTACAACGGCTCGCGCTCCGCCGTGCGAAACAGCGAGAACATGATGGTCTTGCTTCGGGTCCTCAGTACCTGGGTGGCGCGCATGCTGGGCTGCAACAGCACCTCGAAGTCATCCCCGGTCAGTGCCATGATGGCTCGCACGATTTCAGTGGTCATGCCGGTGAGCTGGTTGTTCTCCTGATAGTTGTACGGGGCCCATTCTTCGGTGACCACCTGATACGGCTCGGCCCTGGCAACGCCAGTACCGAGCAGCAGACAGAGCAGCGCTGCGACAGGTGTCGATTGTTTCACGGGTTCTCCTGATGGGCAGCCTGGTGTTTATGGGGGACCTGATAAGCATAGCCTTAAACACGCACCAAACAGTTGGTGCGCCCCCTTCAGCGGAGATAAATCCCCTCGCCACGGGCTCACCCAAGCGCGTCACTGCGCCCAGCCATTAGCCACAACGATGCGTCGTATAACCGAGGCAGGCGTTCCCCCCGCACCGCCGTCGACTTATCTTTGCTCCAGCGATCAATGAGGTTCGCGCTGCCCAGGATTCCTGCCATGCACACCCAATCCATTTTCCATCGCACAACATTGCTAGCTGCCCTTTTTCTCACGGCTGCGATCTACCCCCTGACTTCCACCGCAACGCCAATAGAAGCCTCGCGATCACACAAATCCCAGCTGCCGGGCGTCTATCGATTCCAAGTGGGTGAGGTACAGGTCAGCGCACTGAGCGACGGTACGCTACCGCTTAATCTTCACCCGCTGCTGCGGGGCATCAGCACCGGGCAAATAGACGCGCTTTTGCAAAAAGGCTTCGTCCGTAACCCGGTGGAAACCTCGATCAACGCCTACGTGATCGACACCGGTTCTCATCTGGTACTGGTGGATACAGGCGCCGGCGAACTGTTCGGCAATGTAGCCGGCAAACTGCCCCAGAGCCTGGCCGCCGCTGGCTATCGGCCGGAGCAGATCAGCGACATTCTGATCACCCACATTCACACCGATCATTCCGGCGGGCTGACGCGGGATGGGCAGATGCTATTCCCCAACGCGACCATTCACGTGGGTCAGGCCGATGTGGATTTCTTCCTGGATCCGGCCAACCTGAGCAGCGGACTCCAACCCAAGCACCTGGAAGAAGCGCGCAAGACGATTGGCCCCTACCTTGAGGCGGGCAAGGTCAAGACGTTCACCGCAAAGACCACCCTCCTCCCCGGCATCACCGCCATCCCGACACCGGGCCACACGCCGGGCCATAGCTTCTACAGGGTCGAGAGTCAGGGCCAAAGCCTCGATTTCTGGGGGGATATCCTGCACGTCGGCCTGATCCAGTTCGCCCGGCCCGAGGTGACCATCAGTTTTGACGTCAATCAGGACAACGCACGAGCCCAGCGGCTGCGTCAGTTCGAAACCTCAGCCGATGAAATGCGCCTGTCTGCGGTCGCGCATTTGCCCTTCCCCGGTATCGGCCATATTCGACGCGAAGCCGGAAAGTATGAGTGGGTGCCGGCCCAGTATCGCAATCGCGACTGAAACGCTTGATCTTGTGGGAGCGAGCCTGCTCGCGATGGCGGCGGCACATTCAACATCTTTGCTGACTGATACACCGCTTTCGCGAGCAAGCTCGCTCCCACAGGGGATTTGCGGTGAATGAAGATTCTGCGGCTGGCGGCGATCAAGGGTGGGAGCGAGCTTGCTCGCGATGGCGGCGGCACATTCAACATCTTTGCTGACTGATACACCGATTTCGCGAGCAGGCCCGCTCCCACAGGGGATCTGCAGTGAATGAAGATTCTGCGGCTGGCGGTGATCAAGGGTGGGAGCGAGCCTGCTCGCGAAGACGGCGGCACAGTCCCCATCGGCGCTGACTGACACTCCGCTTTCGCGAGAAGGCTCGCTCCCACAGGGGATATGCGACGAATGAAGAATCTGCGGCTGGCGGCGATCAAGGGTGGGAGCGAGCGTGCTCGCGATGGCGGCGGCACATTCAACATCTGTGCTGACTGATACACCGCTTTCGCGAGCCGGCCCGCTCCCACAGGGGATCTGCGGTGACTGAAGATTCTGCGGCTGGCGGTGATCAAGGGTGGGAGCGAGCCTGCTCGCGAAGACGGCGGCACATTCCCCATCGGCGCTGACTGACACTCCGCTTTCGCGAGCAGGCTCGCTCCCACAGGGGATTTGCGACGAATGACGACTCTGCGGCTGGCGCCGATCAAGAGGGGGAGCGAGCTTGCTCGCGATGGCGGCGGCACATTCAACATCTTTGCTGACTGATACACCGATTGCGCGAGCAGGCCCGCTCCCACAGGGGATCTGCGGTGACTGAAGATTCTGCGGCTGGCGGTGATCAAGGGTGGGAGCGAGCCGGCTCGCGAAGACGGCGGCACATTCCCCATCGGCGCTGACTGACACTCCGCTTTCGCGAGCAGGCTCGCTCCCACAGGGGATTTGCGACGAATGAAGACTCTGCGGCTGGCGCCGATCAAGAGTGGGAGCGAGCTTGCTCGCGATGGCGGCGGCACATTCAACATCTTTGCTGACTGACACACCGCTTTCGCGAGCAGGCTCGCTCCCACAGGGGATCTGCGGTGAATGTAGATTCTGCGGCTGGCGGCGATCAAGAGTGGGAGCGAGCTTGCTCGCGAAGGCGGCGGCCCATTCCCCATCGGCGCGGACGGACACTCCGCTTTCGCGAGCAAGCCCGCTCCCACCGGGGATTTGCGGTGAATGAAGATTCGGCGGCTGGCGGCGATCAAGAGTGGGAGCGAGCGTGCTCGCGATGGCGGCGGCACATTCCCCATCTTCGCTGACGGACACACCGCTTTCGCGAGCAGGCACGCTCCCACAGGGGATCTGCGGTGAATGAAGATTCTGCGGCGGGCGGCGATCAAGGGTGGGAGCGAGCCTGCTCGCGATGGCGGCGGCCCATTCCCCATCGGCGCTGACGGACACTCCGCTTTCGCGAGCAAGCCCGCTCCCACAGGGGATTTGCGGTGAATGAAGATTCTGCGGCTGTCGGTGATCAAGGGTGGGAGCGAGCTTGCTCGCGAAGGCGGTGGCACATTCCCCATCGGCGCTGACTGACACTCCGCTTTCGCGAGCAAGCCCGCTCCCACAGGGGAGTTGCGGTGAATGAATCTTCTGCGGCTGGCGGCGATCAAGGGTGGGAGCGAGCCTGCTCGCGATGGCGGCGGCACATTCAACATCTGGGCTGACTGACACACCGCTTTCGCGAGCAAGCCCGCTCCCACAGGGGAGTTGCGGTGAATGAATCTTCTGCGGCTGGCGGCGATCAAGGGTGGGAGCGAGCCTGCTCGCGATGGCGGCGGCACATTCAACATCTGTGCTGACTGATACACCGATTTCGCGAGCAGGCTCGCTCCCACCTGCGCAACGCTATACAGACCGGCACCTTGTTTGATTTCATGCCCGCACAGCAGCCTGTCTGATGGCGCTGATCGGGAGATGAAGATGAACTACACAGATTTCGACGGAGCGTTGCTGCTGGCACTCAAGGCGCTGCTGCAAGAACGCAATGTCACGCGTGCCGCTGCCCAGTTGGGCATCAGCCAACCGGCTCTGTCGGCACGGCTGGCGCGTCTGCGGGATATCCTGGCGGATCCGTTGTTCGTCCCGGCGGCGAACGGTCGTGGCGTGGTCCCCACACCCCGGGCGCAGGCACTGGAGCAAGAGTTGCTGCAAGTGCTCGAAGGGCTCAAACGCCTGGTCAGTCAACCGGAACGCTTCGATCCGGCCACCACGACCCGCACCTTCGTCATCGCCTTGTTCGAAACGCCGGCGGCCGTTCTGGCGCCGGATCTCTGCGCCCGTCTGAAGCATGAGGCAAAGCATGCAAAGCTGGCGTTCATCCATCCCCCACGCGACGTGTTCGAGCGTCTTGAGCAAGGCCAGATCGATCTTCTGATCACCGTGCCAGGCGCGCTTCGCGACGACCTCATGCAGCGACCTCTTTGGGAGGATGGCTTCCTGACCGCCCAGCGCAAGGGCCATCCTCGCGGCACGGGACCACTTGATCTCGAGACGTTTTGCGCCCTTGATCATGTGCTCGTGTCCTCGGAAGGCGGGCGTTTTGCCGGGGTGGTCGACGAGGCACTGGTGGAGATCAACCAGGTTCGCAACGTCGCCTTCTCCATTCAGAATTACGCACTGGCGCCGCTGCTCGTTGCGTCCACCGATACCCTGTGCACACTGCCCTCGCGCTTCCTCTGCCAGTACCGCGACCGGTTGGACCTGTTCGAACCACCCCTCGAGCTGACGGCGCTGCGCCTGGTGCTGGCCTGGCACCCGCGCAATAACAAGGATGCCGGCCATCAATGGCTGCGCCGCCAGGTCTATCTCAGCGCGGAACTGGAGCCCGCTTGAGTGCTCCAGCGTAGGGGGTCCATCCAAGCGCGCCGCAACCATCGGTTATGCGTATAGCAGCTATCGATAGCGCAGCGGTTCTCGGTAGCAGCCTCTCTCTCTAATCTGCCCACCAACGCGATCGACGGCGGTCGCGACAGGTCAAACCGACCCCTATGGAGAGAGACGATGAACACACTCAACCGCACCATGGCCATCGCGACGCTGGCACTGGCAACCCTCAGCGCAGAAGCTGCCTCCCCCGCCCAGACCGCTGCGAGCATGTCCGCCGTCGGCAGCATGATCCAGTCCGCCAGCTATATCACCACTCGGGATGGCGTGCAGCTGTACTACAAGGATTGGGGTCCACGGGATGGCCAGGTAGTCACCTTCAGTCACGGCTGGCCGCTGAACGCCGACAGCTGGGAAGCGCAGATGATGTTCCTCGCCTCGAAGGGTTATCGCGTCGTTGCCCACGACCGTCGCGGTCATGGCCGCTCCAGCCAGCCGTGGGAAGGCAACGATATGGATCACTACGCCGACGATCTGGCGGCGGTGATTGAAGCGTTGGACTTGAAGGATGTCACCCTGGTGGGTTTCTCGACGGGGGGCGGCGAAGTGGCTCGCTACATCGGTCGCCATGGTACAAGCCGGGTGAAGAAGGCCGTGCTGGTTTCCGCCGTCCCACCGCTGATGCTCAAGACCCAAACCAACCCCGGCGGTCTGCCCATCGAGGTGTTCGACGGGCTGCGCAAGGCGTCCCTGGAGAACCGCTCACAGCTTTACCTGGACATCGCCTCCGGTCCATTCTTCGGTTTCAACCGCGAGGGTGCCAAGCCATCCCAAGGGCTGATCCAGTCGTTCTGGGTGCAGGGCATGCAGGCGGGCAGCAAGAACACCTATGAATCGATCGCGGCCTTCTCGGCGACCGATTTTCGCGACGACCTGAAGAAGTTCGATGTGCCGACGCTGGTCGTTCATGGAGACGATGATCAGATTGTTCCCATTGATGCTTCCGGTCGGGCCTCGGCGGCGCTGATCAAGGGTGCACGTCTGATCGTCTACCCCGGCGCGCCCCATGGCCTGACCGATACGCACAAGGACCGGCTGAACCAGGATCTGCTGACGTTTCTTCAGGAATAAAACAATGACATGCACTGCATGACCTGTGTGGGAGCGAGCCTGCTCGCGATAGCGTCGGAAAATTCACGAGGCCAGGCGACCTAGCGCCATCGCGAGCAGGCTCGCTCCCACCTTTGTCCAGGGGCGCCCAGATTCTGCGCTCACTTTGCAGAGCCCTTCTCAGGAAGGGCTTTTGCGTTCTACGCCTCTCACGTCAAACGGCTTGTGGTCGGCACGCTTATCAATTCATGTGAACCTAGCCGTCCTGCAACCCTCGGATATTCAAGACGTACCAAGGGTGATCCACATGACAATCGAAGACACTTTATTACGTCAACGCAAGGTACTTGCCGAGTTCGGCGAGCTAGCCCTGGTTTCAGACGATTTTGAACACATCCTCGACGAGGCGTGTCGTCTGGTCGGCGAAGCACTGGAAACCCATTTGGCGAAGTTCATGTCGCTGGAAGACGACGGTGTCACTTTCCTGGTGCGCAACGGTGTGGGCTGGTTGCCGGGGGTCGTTGGCGAAGTCCGGGTTCAGGCATTGGAAGGCACCCCGGAACGGTATTCCCTGGACTCCGGCGGCGCCGTCATTTCCACGGACATTGCGACAGAAACACGCTTTCACTATCACGACTTCCAAACGCGCAACGGCGTCCAGGCGTTCGTCAATGTGCTGGTATACGGCGCCACCGAGACGCGGCCCTTCGGCATCTTCGAAGTCGACAGCCGCAGCCCCCGGCAGTTTAGCGAGAGCGACATCGACTTTCTGCGCGTCTACAGCAACCTGCTGGGTGCGGCGTTGAAACGCGCCAAAACCATGCAGGCCATGCGCCTGACTGAAGAAAAATTGCGTGAAAGCGAAAGACACTATCGAATCGCCGCGCAGCTTAATCCACTCTGGCCCTGGACGGCCGACAGCCATGGCGCGGTGACATCGCTGGATCAACGCTGGTATGAATACACCGCACGGTCGCCGGAACAGACACTGGGGCGCCAGTGGTTGAACGCAACGCACCCCGATGACCGCATATCATTTGCCCGGTTGTGGAATCAGTCGCTGGCGAGTTTGCAACCCTTCGACGCACAGATCCAGTTGCGAAAATCCACGGGGGAATATCGATGGTTCAGAATCCGCGCGTTTTGTAGCCTGGATCCCGAGGGACGATGCGAGCGCTGGTATGGCACCGTCGAAGACATCAACGAGCGGGTGCAACTGGAGGCGGCGCTCAGGGACTGGAACGACCTGCTCGAAGACCGGATTGCAACCCGTACCCAGCAGCTTGAAGCCGAACAACAGGAGCGTGCGCTGGCCGAGTCGAAACTGCGGCAAAGTCAGAAGATGGAAGCGGTAGGCCAACTGACGGGGGGTATTGCCCACGACTTCAACAACCTGCTGGCTGGCATCAGTGGCAGCCTTGAGCTGATGCAACGGCACATCGACCGTCAACGCTACGACGAACTGTCTCGCTACAACTCCGTCGCCCTGACCTCAGCGACACGCGCAGCCGCACTGACCCAGCGCCTGCTGGCATTTTCCAGGCAGCAATCGCTAGAACCGGAAGTTCTCGAACCGCGCAAAGTGGTGGCCGGCCTGGAAGAAATGATCCGACGCTCCGTGGGCCCGAGCATTCATGTCGAATGCGCTTTCAGGGGGCATGATCCGATCAAATGCGACCCCAATGGACTGGAGAACGCCCTGCTCAATCTGGCCATCAACGCCCGGGATGCGATGCCCGGTGGCGGAACCTTGAAACTTGACGTGCAACGCTGCGTTATCGACGCGACATCTTCCAGCGAAAAAATGATGCCGCCGGGCCCATATGTGGCGATCTCGGTCACCGACTCGGGCACGGGGATCAGCGCCGACATCCTGTCTCGGGTGTTCGATCCGTTCTTCACCACCAAGCGCATTGGCGAAGGATCCGGCCTGGGCCTGTCGATGATCTACGGGTTTGCCCAGCAATCCGGAGGGCAGGTGAAGATTCAGAGCAGCGTCGGCGTGGGTACGACCGTGACAATGTATTTTCCGGTTGTCAGCCAGTCCCCCATCAGGGTGAAAAGCGCGCATCTGGATGACACCGCACCCTTGCAGCCCGGCGCCAACGAAACCATTCTGGTGGTGGATGACGAAGCGGCGATTCGCCAGTTGGTCTCGGAATTCCTGACTGAAACCGGCTATCACGTCATCGATGCGCTGGACAGCGTCTCTGCCCTCAAGCAGGCCGATAAGACCGAGCATATCGATTTATTGCTGACAGATATCGGCCTGCCGGGAACCATGAATGGCATCAGCCTGGCGAATGAAATGAAGGCCAGATATCCCTCGCTGAAAGTGTTGTTCATCACCGGATTTGCCGAGGGGAAAAATCTGGTTTCGGTCGACACCACGACCCACGTACTGGCCAAACCTTTCAGCTTGACTGACCTGGGCCGACGGGTGAGTGCGTTGATTCACGCCAGTGAGGACAGCGCTGGATGACGGGGCCCCTTTTCCTTTGAATCAGTGCCGCAACAGTTTGCGCAACGGAATCTCGTCCTTGCGTACAGAGGGTACCGTTCGGTGGCTACAAGCGTTCCGGCAATGGCCGTGAGTATGGTCTCCATGGGTTTGAGGAGTACCTGGAGATCAAGGCGATTGTGGGCTTTGGCTAAGACCCGCTACCGCGCCTACTCCTCGGAGCGCCCCTTACCCTCACGATCATGCGGGTAGTGCCTGGTGAACGGAAACGCCGGCAACCAGGACTCACGGCGCACGGTCCAGCTTTCGTAGGTGGGCATCAGTTGATCCGGGGCATCCAGCGTTCCCAGGTTCACTTCCACCTCGTCGCCGCTACGGGCAAACACCGACGAGCCGCAGCGCGGGCAGAAGAAGCGCCCGGCGTAGTCCCGGGTTTCGCCCTCGATCGTCACGGCATCCTGGGGGAACACAGCGGAGGCGTAGAAGAGCGCCCCGTGATGCTTGCGACAGTCGAGGCAGTGGCAAAGACCAACCCGGTATGGGCGGCCCATGGCTTGGATGCGAACGTTGCCGCACAGGCAACCGCCGGTGAATCGGTCCATGGTGCGTCTCCTCTGCAGTCATGCGATCGGGTTTCATAACCCGGACCGGTCGATAACAGGCGCATGCTGCGCCATCAACTCCACGACCCATTCGATAAATACCCGCAACTTGGCGCTGATGTGTCGGTTAGGAGGATAGGCCACGTAGAGCGGCATCGGGTCGAGGCGCCAGTCTTCGAACAGGCGCACCAACTCACCTCGCGCCTGGTGGGATCTGGACATGTACTCGGGTAGCCAGAGCACACCCAACCCCGCCAGACCGGCCGCGAGGTAGGCGTTGCCATCATCGACGGCCAGTGCGTAGCGTCCTTTGATGTGCAAATGCTCGCCGTGGTTGTGCATGGCGTAAGGGAGCGGTTTGCCGGTGCGCGCCCAGAGGAAGCCGACGATGCGATGCTGGGAATCTTCCAGTTCTCGCGGATGCGCAGGCGTGCCCACGCGCTGCAGATAGCTCGGTGCGGCAAACACGCCAAGAGCCAGGTCGCCGACGCGCCGGGCGATCAGCGACTGGTCCGTCAGCTCGCCGCCGCGCACCACGCAATCGACGTTTTCATCGAGCATGTCGACGATGCGGTCGCTTGCGCCCATGTCGATCTGAATGTCCGGGTATCGCGCGTAAAATTGCGGCAATGCCGGCACCAGGATCATGGTTGCCAGCGGGCTTGGCACGTCCACTCGCAGTCGCCCTCTGGGCAGTGCCTGAGCGCCGGACAGGCTGGTCTCGGCATCGTCCATGTCGGCCAGCAGGCGAATCACCCGCTCGTAATAAGCGGCGCCGTCAGCGGTGACGTTGACCTTGCGCGTGGTGCGGTTGAGCAACTTGACGCGCAGCCGGGCCTCCAGTTGCTGCACCAGTTGGGTCACGGTGGTCTTGCTCATATGCAGTGTTTCGGCGGCTTTGGTGAAGCTGCCCGCCTCCACCACTCGAACGAATGCCTGCATCGCGTCGAAACGATCCATTACTGCCCCGGTGTCCGTCAGATTGTTTGGATTTTACAAACAGTGATCGCCAAGGTTGCTCGTTTATCGTCCGCGCACAAGCCCCTAGAGTGTTTTCAACATTGAATCCGACCCTTTGATGGAGGCACCCATGACACAGCGCGATGTAGTTTTCCCCGCCGGACGCCAGGCACTTTATGAGCGTAATCGCTATTCGCCGGCGATTCGTTCCAATGGCTTTTTATTCGTATCGGGGCAAGTCGGCAGCACCGAAGACGGCTCGCCAGAACCCGAACTGGAGGATCAGGTTCGGCGGGCGTTCAACAACCTGAAGGCGATTCTCGCCGCCGCCGATTGCACCTTTGATGATGTGGTTGACGTCACCGTGTTCATCGTCGATCCAGAATCGACATTCGAAACGATCTGGAAAGTGGTGCCCGAATTCTGGGGCAGCGCACCGCATCCAACACTCACGGCGGTGGGGGTGACGTGGCTGTATGGTTTTCAGTTCGAGATCAAGGTGATTGCCAGGTTGCCTGAAGCCGCACAGGGATGAGCTGACTGGCGGTGGGTCAGGTTGCAGCCATGTTGAATGTGCCGCCGTCTTCGCGAGCAGGCTCGCTCCCACAGGGGGTTGTGTTGACCCACCCATCGAGACCGACACAGATCCAATGTGGGAGCGAGCCTGCTCGCGATAGCGGACTGTCAGGCTGCGCCGCTCAACCTTTCAACGCTGCTTCAATGGCCGCGATGTCGATCTTTGTCATCTCCATCATGGCTTCGAACGCGCGCTTGGCGGCTGCCTGATCGGGATTGGCTATCGCGGCAGTCAGCACGCGCGGGGTGATCTGCCAGGACAGGCCCCACTTGTCCTTGCACCAGCCGCAGGCACTGGCCTGGCCACCATTGCCGATAATCGCCTCCCACAAACGGTCCGTTTCGGCCTGGTCATCGGTCGCGACCTGGAACGAAAAGGCTTCGTTGTGCTGGAACGCCGGGCCTCCGTTCAGCCCCAGGCAGGGAATGCCCATTACCGTGAACTCGACCGTCAGCACATCGCCCTGCTTGCCCATCGGGTAGTCACCGGGGGCGTGATGAACAGCCTGCACCGCACTGTCCGGGAACGTCGCGGCGTAGAACTGCGCAGCCTCCAGCGCAGCACCGTCGTACCAGAGACAAATCGTGTTTTTGTTATTCATCCGATCTCTCCGAGAGATAACTGGACGGTAAAGTCTAGCAGTCTCTGCGTCGGCGCAAGGCTAGCGGACCAGTGGACTCATCCGCTCCCCATGACTGACCATCCAGCGAATCATGCTCGCCAGAGGCACCCGGTAATTCTGGATGTCGCACGCGCCAACCTGGTCATGGCTGTACAACTCCAGGTAACGGCTGAGCAGTAAATGTCGGCCATCCTCCGTCAACTGCAACTCGATCTCCCGGCAATGCAGAATGCCTTGCTCAAGGTTTTTCACTCGCCGGTGCAGAACCAATACTGGGTTACTCATCAACGGTCTCTCCCTCCGGGCAAGCGGCGTCGTCCCCCGCCACCGCGCCCAACTTGCCCTGGGCGACAAAATCGGCGCGCCGCTGCGCTACCGCGTCACGAAGCGCCACGTAGTAATCCGGCCGGGCCCGCAACTTGTCCGTCAGCGGGAGCGCCTCGGCACGACCATCAACGACCCCGCCTACGGTATTGATCGTGCCTAACGTATCGACCGTATCGCTGTTGCTGCCGAACGGATCGACCGCAGAACTCAGCAGTTTGCCGGTTGCGTCGCGCAGGCTGGACGTTCCCAGCAGCGGCAGTTCGACGATCGGCCCGGGAGCGATGTTCCAGACGCCGAACGTCTGGCCGAAATCGGCCTTGTGGCGTTCGATACCCAGTTTGCCCGACACATCGATCAGCCCGACGATGCCTGCGGTGGTGTTGATGACGAAGCGACCCAGGGTGTTGACCGAGCGTTGAGCGTTGCCTTGCAGCAGATCGTTGATGAAGACCTTGGGCTCACCGAAGTTCGCGACGAAGTTATGCACCCCCGTCTGCACCACATCCGGAAGCTTGAGATAACCACGGGCAACCGGGGCCAGCGCATAGTCATCGACAGTCCGGTTGAAAGCGAAGATGCCCCGGTTGACGGGCTCTGCCGGATCATCGACGGTGTAGCTCGCACGTTCACAACTGCCAGGGGTTGCAGCGGGCGTGCTGGTGCAGCCGCTGGCGAATGCCACGAGTCCTACGACAACAGTGCAACGAACAAACAGCGGAGCGGGCTTGGTGATCGGCATACAAGGCTATCTCGGCGAGGAATTGGGGCGATACCGGTCAGTTTGGGAAGACACCGCCGTACACAGCTCTGGTGGCGAGGGTTGTGTTGGGTTGGCCGTCGTTTAACTGACTGACATCGGGTGATCCTGCCCCTGATTCTTTGCCTGAAGATTTCCACAACATTGCCCGTCGGCAACTTTATTACCGAGTTGAAATATATGACGCAGGCCCCGGATTGACCCTAGTATCCCCTTCTGTATTCATTGCCCTGCGTGCCCACTGTGAGCCATCTATTACTGGTGGACGACGACCTCGAAGTCCTCGCCCTCTTGCGCAAATTCCTCGAGCAACATGGCTATAGCGTCGAAGTGGCCGCCGACGGTGCCGCCCTGTGGCAGGCGGTGGCGCGTCGCTTGCCGGACCTGATCATCCTCGACGTCATGTTGCCGGGAGACAGTGGACTGGTGCTCTGCCAGCGACTGCGGGCCGAACATACGGTCGGCATCATCATGCTCACGGCCATGGGTGAGCTGAGTGATCGCGTCGTCGGTCTTGAGCTGGGGGCGGATGATTACCTGACCAAGCCGTTCGATGCGCGCGAGCTGCTGGCCCGGGTGCGCGCCGTGCTCAGGCGCACCGGCGAAGCCAGGGGCACATTGAACAACAATTCGCGCCTGATTCTGGAATTCGAAAATTGGCAACTGGACGTCACCCGCCGCGAGTTGCGCTCACCGGACAAAGTCATGATCCCGCTGTCCACCGGCGAATTTGAGTTGCTGCTGGTCTTTGCCGAACACCCGCGCCGGGTGCTCACTCGCCAGCAACTGCTGGACCTGGCCCGCGGCGAAACGTACGACGCGTTCGATCGCAGTATCGACGTCCAGGTCAGCCGGCTGCGCCGCAAGCTGGAGAGCGATATCACTGGTCCATCGATGATCCGCACCATTCGCAACAGCGGCTATCTTTTCAGCCCCCATGTGGTGAAGCGATGAAGCCCCGGCACTCAGCTTTCCATCGGCCACGCGATACGGTAGCCCGCTGGATTGCCCTGACCACCATGCTCGCCATGCTGACTTTACTGGCCCTGAACGAGCTGTTCGGCCTGTTGGCTGGAACCTGGGCGCGCCCTCCCCTGATGGAGACCGGACTGATGGAGAAGGTCGCCGCGATCACTCGCATCATTGACTCGGTGGCGCCGGGACAACGGCCCGATATCGCCAGGGCGGCCAGCGACCAGGCGTTCGCCGCGCAATGGTTGCCCCGTCGTGAAGACGCGCGATTGCCGGTGATCGACGACCCGCAGTTCAGTGAGGGCTCGGCGTTCCTGCGCAAGCAACTGGGCAGGCCCGAGGCCAGGATAGAGGCCTTCGAGCCCGGCGATTGGCCCGCCGATCAGCCAGACAGACGTTACGCGGTCCTCATCCAATTGGCCGACCATTCCTGGGTGGAATTTTCCGTATTCTCTCGCAGTTGGGGCCTGAAAGAGTGGATGCGCAACCTGATCATTATCGGGCTGATTCTTCTATCGACGTTTATCGTCGCCCTGATTGCCACACGGCATCTGGCGACACCGCTGGAACGCTTTGCCGAAGGCGCCAGGCGCTTTGGTGTGGACTTCAAGGCGCCGCCCATCCCGGTGGTCGGGCCTCACGAAATCCGTCAGGCGATCCTCGCGTTCAACGCCATGCAGGCCCAGCTGCAGCACTTCGTCCAGGACCGCACGCAAATGCTCGCGGCCATCTCCCACGACCTGCGCGCGCCCCTGACCCGCATGCGCCTGCGTGGAGAATTCATCGACGACGCCGAACAGCAATCGAGGCTGTTCAGGGACGTGGATGAAATGCAGGCAATGGTCAATAGTGCGCTGGAATTCTTCCGCGACGAAGCTCGACTCGAACACGCCACCGCGTTCGACCTGGCCGAACTGCTGCACACGGTCGTCGACGACTTCAAGGATGCCGGCACCGAGGTTTCATTCGAGGGCGCTCATCGTTTCGTTTACATGGGCCGGCCCATCGGGATCAAGCGAGCCCTGGTCAACCTGATCGACAATGCGAGCAAATATGGCAGCGAGCCGGGTGTTCAGCTCAAGGCGTTCATGGACCGTGTCGAAATTCGCGTCCACGACCGCGGGCCTGGTATCGCCCCGCAGTTCCATGAGCAAGTCTTCGCGCCCTTCTTTCGCATCGAAGGCTCGCGCAACAAGAACACCGGCGGTGTCGGGCTGGGGCTGTCGGCAGCGCGGGCGACGGTGCTGGAGCATGGCGGGACGCTGACCCTCAGGAATCGGCGGGGCGGCGGCCTGGAGGTCAAGGTCTCACTGCCGCTCAATTGACCTCGGCACCATACGCCGGCAAACAATGTTCTAAACAACACGCGCCTTCCTCGGTAGGATGTCCGGCCTTTTGACCAGGACCGGCCTCCCGGAATTGCCCTGATGATTCTGATCATTTACGCCCACCCCTACCCTGACCAATCACGGGTCAACCAGCAAATGCTCCAGCGCGCATCCAGCCATCCGGACGTGGTCATACGGTCCCTCTACGATCTTTATCCGGACTTCGACATCGACGTCGAGGCCGAACAACGCGCCATCGAACAGTGCCAACTGCTCGTCCTCCAACACCCGATGTATTGGTACAGCATGCCGCCGCTGCTGAAATTGTGGATCGATAAAGTGTTCACCCATGGCTGGGCCTATGGCAGAGACGCCACAGCCCTCAAAGACAAGCCTCTGCTGTGGGCCGTCTCCACGGGTGGCAACCACGATCATTTCCAGATCGGCGCCTACCCGGGCTTCCAGGTGCTGGCCCAGCCCCTCCACGCAACGGCCGTCTACTGCCACATGCGCTGGTTGGAGCCGGTCGTGGTACACGGCGCGTATGCGGGCGCGTCCGAAACCCTGGATGCACAAATCGAACACTACAGCGCACGCCTGGCCTCCTGGAAGGAAGATTGATATGGAGACTCACAGCCTGATTGAACTGCTTATCTACCTGGGTTCGGCAGTGTTGATCGTGCCGATTGCCGTCAGGTTGGGCCTGGGCCCGGTGTTGGGTTATCTGCTGGCCGGGTGCGTGATCGGCCCGTGGGGACTCAAGCTCGTTACTGACGTAAAGGCGATTCTGGAATTCGCCGAAATCGGCGTCGTCCTGATGCTGTTCGTCATCGGGCTCGAGCTCGATCCCAAGCGGCTCTGGGCATTGCGCAGGATGGTGTTCGGTGGCGGCGCCTTGCAGATGCTCGCCTGTGGCGGGGCAATCGCGGTGTTCTGCGCGGCCCTGGGGCTGAATTGGACGGCCGCGTTGCTGGTCGGCCTGACCCTGAGCCTGTCCTCCACGGCCATCGCCATGCAAGCCATGAACGAGCGCAACCTGACGTCGACCGCCGTCGGGCGCAGCAGCTTCGCCGTCCTGCTGTTCCAGGACATCGCGGCCATTCCGCTGGTTGCCATGATTCCGTTGTTGGCGGCCCACGGCGACACGCCGTCCGGCACCGCCCTGGTGCTTTCGATTATCAAGATCGTCGTGGCCATCAGCGTCGTCGTGCTGTTGGGACGCTACGTGACACGCCCGCTGCTGCGCTTCGCCGCGCGCTCGGGTCTACGTGAGATCTTCAGCGCCGTGGCGCTGTTTCTGGTGTTCGGCTTCGGGTTTCTGCTGGAAGAGGCCGGCTTGTCGATGGCCATGGGCGCGTTCCTCGCCGGGGTGCTGCTGGCCAGTTCTGAATACCGCCATGCCCTGGAAAGCGACATCGAACCGTTCAAAGGCTTGCTGCTGGGGTTGTTTTTTATCGGCGTCGGCATGTCGATCGATTTCGGCACGCTGATCAATGCACCGCTGAAGGTCATGACCCTGACCCTGGGTTTCATTCTGATCAAATTGCTGGTGATCAAGGCCGTCAGCCGTTTGCTGAACGTCCCTGCCGGCCAACGCTCATGGCAAGCGGTGTTGCTCGGCCAGGGCAGCGAGTTCGCCTTCGTGGTGTTCGGCGCCGCCACGCTGGCCGGCATTCTGACCGACCAGTGGGGCAAGAGCCTGACGCTGGCGGTGGCCCTGTCCATGTGCCTGACGCCGTTGCTGATCCTGCTGCTGGATCGAATAGAGTCCGCCACCAAGAAAGACCGCCAGGAATCCGACCTCGTCGATCAGCAGAACCCACGGGTGATCATCGCCGGGTTCGGCCGCTTCGGACAGATCGCCGGGCGTCTCTTGATGTCCTGCGGCGTCGAGGTGGTGGTGTTGGACCATGACCCCGACAACATCGAGACGCTGCGCAAATTCGGCGTAAAAGTGTTCTACGGCGACGCCACTCGCCTCGATCTGCTCCACGCGGCCGGCGCCGGCCAGGCGGTGGTGCTGATCAATGCGATTGACGACCAGCAGGACAACCTGACGCTGACCCGACTGGCCCAGGAGCACTTCCCCGCGTTGAAACTGATCGTCCGTGCGCGGGACATGGGGCACCTGATCACCCTGCGGCAGATGGGCGTAGAGACCGCCGAGCGGGAAACCTTCGAGAGCGCGCTGGCATTGGGCCGAAATGCGCTGGTGCAGATGGGCGTCGGGGCTTACGAAGCGCGCGAGCGCGCGGATCAGTTCCGTCGTTTGAATCTGCACATGCTGGAGGAAATCGTCGCCCAGCCGGAAGACGACCTCAAGTTCAGGCACGACGCCTACCAGCGCGCCAACGCGTTGCTCACCGAAATGTTCAACG
The DNA here is from genome assembly GCF_031570495.1 of Pseudomonas sp. JL2. NCBI lineage: Bacteria > Pseudomonadati > Pseudomonadota > Gammaproteobacteria > Pseudomonadales > Pseudomonadaceae > Pseudomonas > Pseudomonas sp. JL2. Next base: position 69,962 of record NZ_JAKUDH010000009.1, on the reverse strand, counting down.
AAGACCGTGCGCGCCCCGTCGACAATTGGCCTGACCATCATCGAAACGAAACGGATGAGGCGCGCAGCTGATCCGTCCCCCGGCGTCACACCCGCCCGAACTGGCGCCGGTACTCCACCGGCGTCAGCCCAGTCAGTGCCTTGAACATCCGTTGCAGGTTGGAACTGCTGCTGAAACCCAGCTCGGCGCCGATGCTGGCGAGGGATAATGATGTCAGCGTCAGGCGTTCGCTGACCTGGTTCAGCTTGATGCTCCGGGCGTACGCTGCGACGGTCTGGCCCGTTTCGCTGCCGACCTTGCGCGCGAGCGTGCGTTCGGACATGGCGAGCCGCTCCGCCAGCGCCTTGACCGTGATGTGCTCCGCTGGCATTTGCTCGATCAGCCCATGCAACCGACGCAGCAACCCATCGGGCTGCTGGACCAGGGCGATCCCTTGGAACGCCGCGTGAGACACCGCTGGGCGCGCAAGCACCATGAGCCGGGTAATGTCGCGCAGCACATCACGGCTGACGCTCTGTTCGATCAATTTTTCCGCGATGGGCAAATAACCATTCACCCCCGAAGCGGTGGCGGTTCGCTCATTGAACACGCAGTTCTGATCGCTTTGCCAACGGACTTTTCGATACTGCGCTTGCATCGCCTGAGCCAGCCACCACGTCACCGTCGCGCCCTGCCCGTCCAGTTGCCTGCAGGCGGCCAGCAGGCAGACGCCTGTGCAGTAAGCCCAGAGCTGAAGGTGTCGGGGACGTTTCGACAGTGCTTTCAACAGTTGGGTCTGCCCGGTAAGTACCGCGTTTACCTGCTCGGCCGATTCGGCCCAGAAACCGGGAACCAGGACGGCGTCGAGTTCGCAGCTGCCCAGGGCCGCCTGCGCTTGCAGGCTTATGCCATGTGCACAGGTTACCGGGCCTGCTTGCAGTGCGACATAAGTCGCCTCGAACAACACCCGGCCGCTTCGGCGGTTGGCCGCATGCAGCAGATCGGCGAACGCAAACAGGCCGGCAGGCATGCAACCGGGAAACAAGAGTAGACCGACACGGAGTTTTTTGGGCATGGCTTGAAATGAATCAATGATGTCAGATTCGGCCATTATGCCCATCACCGCAGATCGACACCATGAAGCGCTCGCCCAAAAAAGGAACGCTCCATGAAAATTCAGCAAGTTCGTAACGCCACGATCATCCTTGAATCCGGCCCGTATCGCGTGCTCGTCGATCCGATGCTGGCCGGCAAAGGCATGCTGCCGCCGCTTCGGTTGTTCGGCGCCACCCAGCGCAATCCGCTGGTGGAACTGCCAGCCGCTACGACTGGCGACCTGGAGACCGTGACTCACTGCCTGATCACGCACTGCCAGAAAGGCCATTTCGATCATCTGGACCGAGCGGCCAAGCGGTGGTTGAGGGAAAAACAGATCCCGGTGATCTGCACGCCTCATGATGCCCCCTACCTCGCCAAGCGGGGCTTGAATGTCCAGCCGCTTGCCAAGGAACACCAACAGCCCGGCGCATTTTTGGGCGGCACGATCCGTACAGTCAGATGCACCCATGGGCAGGGCCTGGTGGGCAAGCTGATGGAACACGGCGTCGGTTACCTGATCGAGCTGCCTGGCGAACCCAGCGTCTACCTCACCGGCGACACCCTGCTTAGCCCCGCCGTGCGCGAGTTCGTCTTGCACCATCAACCGCAGGTCAGCGTGGTGCCGGCAGGCGGGGCCAGGTTCGATTTAGGCGGCGACATCATCATGGGCATCGAGGAAACCCTTGAGTTCGCCCGCTTGTCTCGCGGAACCGTGGTCGCCAATCACCTCGAAGCGCTCAGCCACTGCCCGACGACGCGCAAGGCACTGCGCGACGCCGCCGCGATGGCCGGCCTCGAAGGTCGGATACGGGTACCGGAAGATGGCGAGACGGTGGTGTTCCAGCCTGCCTGAACCAACCCGTCCAACTCGGTCAGCATCTGCACTGGAATCCTCCGCTCGCTTGCCGTGAGGTTTTCCCGCAGGTGCGCCACTGACGACGTACCGGGAATCAACAGGATGTTTGGCGCGCGTTGCAGCAGCCACGCCAACGCCACGTACAACGGCGACGCCTCCAGGCGCGCCGCTACGCTCGAAAGAGCTTCCGACTGCAGCGGCACGCATCGACCCTGGCGTCCATGAGCAGAAAGGAAATCACGAAAGGCTCGACGATGGACGGTAAACTGGCCGCGCAAGGGCCGCTTGCGTCGCGACCGCCCCATTACCCTTTCCTGAACAAGAGGCTTTCATGGCAAACCAAGACATCACGTTCATCCCCGACCCGGACGCGGACTCCATCTCTTCCGACGTCGCCGGCTTCGGCGGCCTGCTGGTTTCCACCCAGATCCCCACTCGCCCTGACGGCAGCCTGGAACTGGGTGACATCACCTTGCAAAGCGAATGCACATTGCAGGCACTCAAGACTGCCCTGGAAGGCGCCGGCAGTTCCATGGACCGGGTCTTGCACCTGACCATCTACCTCACCGACATGGCCGACCGTGCGGCCTTCAACGAGGTGTATCAGCGTTTCTTCGCCAAACCCTGGCCGGTACGCGCCGCAGTGGGCGTGGCGGCGCTGGCGGTTGAAGGAATGCGAGTGGAAGTGACTGCGATGGCGGCCAAAGGCTGAGGTTACGGCTGTTTTTGATCGTTCCCACGCTCTGCGTGGGAATGCATCCCGTGACGCTCTGCGTCACCTTCCAGAAGCGGAACGCGGAGCGTCCCTGGCGACGTTCCTACGCAGGAGCGTGGGAACGATCGATAATCCAAAGTGCCCTTTATGGCGAGGGAGCTTGCTCCCGCTCGGCGGCGCAGCCGTCGCAAACTCAGGTTCTTGATGAGCTCAAACCCGCCGGACCTGTCCCAAATGTGCGATTTCCACGAAAACAGTCATTTGCGCACCTAGCCCAAGCCTCGGCGCCTGTCTAAAGTGCGGCGTTTTCCACCCTCGCGGGCGTATTTATGAATCTCTGGTTCCGACTGTTGCTCATGCTGTTTCGTCGTCCCTGGCGCAAGCCGACCGGCCCCCTGGATACCACCGTGGTGCGCATGCGGGTGTGGCCGTTGGACCTGGACCTCAACCGCCATGTCACCAATGGCCGCTATTTCACCCTGGCCGACGTAGGGCGTATGGATTACGTGCTGCGCAGCGGCGCCTACAAAGTGGCCTTGCGCAACCGGGCAGTGCCGATCGTGGGGGATGTGTGGGGTAAGTTTCGCCGGGAGCTGAAGCTGTTCGAAGCGTTCGAAGTGCACACCCGCCTGCTGGGCTGGGACGAGAAGTGGACCTTCATGGAACACCGCTTCCTGAGCCAGGGGCGCGTGGTGGGCGTGGTGATGATGCGCGGCCTGTTCCGTTCGGCCCAAGGCACGATTGCACCGGGAGAGTTTATTCGCGCACTGGGGTTGGCCGAACACTCACCGGCCATGCCCGAATGGCTCAGCGCCTGGTCGCAAAGCTGCGATGACATGAGCCTTGGGCTTCGGGAGGAGGAAAGTGCTCGTACTGTTGACTAGCAGTGACTGGATCAGATCGATCCGCGCCAGCCGGCACTGCACATCCCTCCCCCACAACAGCGTGAGTCTTACTGAACGGTTTTCAGCTTGACCACATCACCGGACACCTTGGTGGTGTAACCGGTCAGGACCCAGGCCCAGAACCAGTCTTCCTGCACTTGGGTGTTGATCATGGCATCGCCGCCCTTGGCCAGGATCGCGGCATTCTGAGCGCGCACGAAACGGTTGTTCTGGCGGATCGGGATCATGCCGAACAGCAGCAGGCCGGTGGCCTTCGCTTCACTGTGGCCGACCACGGTGTATTGGCTGCTGTCGTACTGCTTGGTTTTCATCGGGGTGCCGGTGCAACCCGCCAAGGCCAGGCCAACCAGTGCGCAGGCGACAATTTTGCTGAGGTGGTTCATTGAATACTCCATGAGAAAACGCCCGGGATCCATCTCTCGGGCGGCGCGTACTCTAACCGATCAGCGTCAAATTGACATCACTGCGCTCAACCGGCCGCAAGGCTCAGCGCAGAGCCATTCGTCAGTTGCCTCTGCAGCTAAACAGGCCCCCGTCGATACCATGGACACTGTGCCACGGAAGGTAATCTTGCCCATTCCGGCTGATGAGTAATGGCCGGTTCCGTCGGAGCATTGACCATGATCGATTTGACTGTCTGGAACATCACCCTGCCCGTGCAGACCCCGGCGCAAGTCGTGGCGACCAAGGCCATGCCGACGCTGCAGAACAAGTATTTCAACCGCTCCGGCGAGCGGATTGTCTTCTGGGCGCCGGTGACCGGCTCCCACACCGGTAAAAGTGACTATCCGCGCTCCGAATTGCGCGAAACCACCAAAGACGGCAAGTTGCGCAACTGGCGTTACAACAGCGGCGTCAATACCCTCAAAGGTACTTTGGCGGTGAACCAGGTCCCTTCCGAGGGCCGTGTAGTCGTGGCGCAGATCCACGCCAAGGATGCCCCTACGCCGCTGTTGAAACTGGTGTATCGCTACGCCAAGGGCACCGGCAACATCGATGTGGAATATCGGGTAAAACCCAAGGACAAGAAGAGCCCGGTGATCTATACCGTGCCGAAAGTGGCACTGAACAAAACCTTCAGCTACTCCCTGCAGATGGACAAGCAAGGCAAGCTCACGGTGCTGATCAACAACGTTGGCAAGCAGGTGAAGCTGGACCGCGCCTGGCATGGCTACAACTTTTACTTCAAGGCCGGCGTCTACACCCTGGACAACGTCGGTTCTTCCAGCGAAGGCGGGAAAGTGACCTACACCAAACTGGACGTCAGCCATAAATGACTGACGTCCAGCCCCTCAGGCCTTTGAAGCGGCCACGACCGCCTGCCGGCCGTTGAAGGTAAACAGGAAGCAGACGAACACCAGCAGCGCAAAACCGGCTGGGAACAACCAGATGCTCTTCCACTCGTGGCCGCCGTCCACGGCATAGTGATCGGTCACCTGCCCCGCCACCCAGAAGCCGATCAGCATGCCCACGCCATAGGTCGCCAACGTAATCAGCCCCTGGGCCGAGCTGCGAAAACGCTCCGGCGCCTTGGCATCGGTGTAGATCTGCCCCGAGACAAAAAAGAAGTCATAGCAGATGCCGTGCAGGGCGATACCGGTGAAGAGCATGAACGCCAGGTCGCCGTTATTGCCGTAAGCGAACAGCACGTAACGCAGCGCCCAGGCCAGCATGCCTACCAGCAGCGCCAACTTGATGCCGAAGCGCTGGATGAACAGCGGCAACAGCAACATGAACAGCACTTCGGAGACTTGCCCGATGGCCATTTTTGCCGTGGGATTGGTCATGCCGGTTTCGGCCAGGAACGGGTTGGCGTTCTGGTAATAGAAGGCCAGGGGGATGCAGATCAGGATCGAGGCGATGAAGAACACCAGGTAGCTGCGATCCTTCAACAGGCCCAAGGCATCCAGGCCCAGCAGCTGTTTGACGCCACCTGCGCTCGCTTGCGCCTTGAGCGGTGCGGTGGCCGGCAACGTGAAGCTGTAGAGTCCCAAGACCAGCGAGGCGATGCCGGCCATCAGGAAAGTATTGCGCAAGCCGCCCGCCGAGATCGCTTCGCGCGAATCCCAGGCAAACACAAAGCTGATCACCACGCCGGCGACGATCCAGCCGATCGTGCCCCACACCCGGATACGGGAGAACTCCTGCGCCGGGTCGCGCATCTGGCGGAACGCCACGGAATTGACCAGGGCCAGGGTCGGCATGTAGATCACCATGTACGCCAGCACGTACGGGTAGAACACGCTGAAATCCGCCGCCGCATACAGCTGATACAACAACACCGCGCCCAACAGATGCAGCACCGCCAGGATGCGTTCGGCATTGAAGTAGCGGTCGGCGATCAGGCCGATCACGAAGGGGGCAATGATCGCTCCCCAGGACTGGGTGGAGAACGCCATGCCGATCTGCCCACCGCTGGCGCCCAGGGTGCTGGACAGAAAGGTCCCCAGGGTGACGAACCAGCCACCCCAGATAAAGAACTGCAGAAACATCATCACGCTCAAGCGTGCGTTCATCGTGGTCATGACAGTCACCGTTTTATTGTTGTTCTTGTGAAGAAAAATGCTCAGGAACGCTGTTGTGGCGAGCCGCTGTGGGAGCAAGGCTGGCCCGCGATGGCCGCGCCGCGGTCCAACCGTTGAATCGCGTTTTCGTTCATCGCGGGCCAGCCTTGCTCCCACAATGAGTTTCCTCGCCATAGGGTTTTGGGTTGGGCCGGTTACCTCAACAGGCCCAACAACCGCCGGTTGGAATCTTCATCGGCCGTTACCCCGGCAAAATCGTCAAACGCCTTTCGGGTCTTGCTGATCATGTGTCGCTCAATGAACGCCGCGCCTTCTGCGGCGCCCTGTTGCGAGTCCTTCAGGCAACACTCCCACTCCAACACCGCCCAGCCGCTGAAATCGTATTGGGTCAGTTTGCTGAAGATCGATTTGAAATCGATCTGGCCATCGCCCAGCGAACGGAACCGCCCGGGACGATCAACCCAGCCCTGATAGCCGCCGTACACGCCGGAACGAGCGTCGGGCCGGAACTCGGCGTCCTTGACGTGGAACATGCGGATGCGCTCGTGATAGCGATCGATGAAGCCCAGGTAGTCCATCTGCTGCAGGAGCAGATGGCTGGGGTCGTAGAGAATCGCTGCCCGAGGGTGATGATCGACGGCCTGCAAAAAGCGCTCGAACGAGGCGCCATCGTGCAGGTCCTCACCCGGATGGATCTCGTAGCACAGGTCCACGCCGGCTGCGTCGAAGCAGTCCAGAATGGGCAACCAGCGTCGGGCCAGTTCGGCGAATCCCTGCTCCACCAGGCCAGAGGGGCGTTGCGGCCACGGGTACAGGTACGGCCACAACAGCGCACCGGAAAACGTCGCATGGGCGGTGAGGCCCAGTCGCTGGCTGGCGCGGGCGGCGAGCTTCAATTGCTCTATCGCCCATTCGGTCCGAGCCTGGGGCTGACCGCGCAGATGGGCCGGGGCGAAGTCGTCGAACAGTGCGTCGAACGCCGGATGCACCGCCACCAACTGGCCTTGCAGGTGCGTCGACAACTCACTGATCTGGACACCGGCCTGGGCGCAAATGGCCTTGAGTTCGTCGCAGTATTCCTGGCTCTCGGCGGCGCGGGCCAGGTCGATGTATTGCGTGCCCGACGTCGGCAGCTGGATGGCCTTGTAACCTTGTGCTGCCGCCCATTGGGCGATGTTCGCCAGGGTGTCGAACGGCGCGTCGGCGGACATGAACTGCGCCAGGAAAATACCTGGGCCACGCAGGCCTGTCGGTGTTTGGGCAATGGGATTCAAGGCGGGGCTCTCCTGATTCATTGTGTGCAGGCCAGTGCGGTCCACTTGGTATCGCCGCGATGGTTGGCAATGGCCGCTTCGATAAAGGCCATGCCCCGCAGACCGGTTTCGATGCCGGGTACGCCGGGGGCGTCTGGCCCTGGCGCGGCGGCCCGTATGGCACGGGCAAAATCGCCATAGAGGTTGGCCATGGCTTCCAGATAACCTTCAGGATGCCCGGCCGGCAGCCGCATCCGTTGGCGGGCGGCCTCACACAGCCAGGACTGGCCCACACCGGACCGCAAGACTCGCAGGGGTTGGTCGAGGGGACGATGGATCAGGCTGGCCGGTTCTTCCTGGCGCCATTCCAAGCCACCCTTATCGCCATACAGGCGGATTTTCAGCGGGTTCTCTTCACCTGCGCAGACCTGACTGGCAATCAGCACGCCGCTGGCGCCACCGGCCATGCGCAACAGCATCGCCGCGTCGTCGTCCAGTTGCCGACCCGGGATGTGGGTGCCCAACGCCGCGCATATCTGCTCGATGGGTTGGTCGGCGACGAACTCCGCCAGGGAAAACGCATGGGTGCCGATGTCGCCAATGCAACCACCCAACCCTGACTGTTGAGGATCGTCGCGCCAGCCGGCCTGTTTGTTGCCTTGCCCGGCGACGTCCTGACTGAGCCAGCCCTGGGGGTATTCGACCAGCACTTTGCGCACCGCACCGATCACGCCGGTGCGCACCATCTCCCGGGCCTGCCAGACCATCGGATAACCCAGGTAGGTGTGAGCCAGGCCGTAGAGCCGGCCGCTGCTTTGAAGCACTTGCTTGAGGGCCAGCAACTCACGCAGGTTCATAGCGGCGGGCTTTTCACTGAACACATGAAAACCCGCCTTCAGCGCCTGGTTGGCGATGGGGGCGTGCAGATGATTAGGAGTGACGATGACCAGCAGTTCCATGCGCAAGTGGGCCGGCAGCGCCGCTTCGCTGTCGAGCATGCCTTGCCAATCGCTGTAGCAACGGGACGCGGCCAGCCCCAGGGCCGCGCCAGTCTGCTGATTGTTGTGCGCATCGCGGCTGAACGCACCGCACACCAGTTCAAAACCACCGTCCAAACCCGCGGCCTGACGGTGGGCCTGGCCGATGAAAGCGCCCTCTCCACCGCCGACAAAGCCCATTCTTATTTTGGCTGCTACAGGATTCATCGCGACTCTCTTATGCTGGGACTGATGACGATGTAACCGGTTACATCATGGCGGAAATCTAGGCTCAGTTTTGCGGCATGTCAAACCCGTTGGCACATGCATGAGCATTTGTGCGACGCGCAACCTGCGGTAAGCTCCCCAACCGTGCCGGCATTCCTGGCGCCGAATCGAGGTGATTTTGTCCAATATCCGTGAAGTAGCCCGGCTGGCCGGAGTTTCGGTGGCCACGGTTTCCAGAACGCTGAAATCTCCCGAACGGGTGCTGCCCCAGACTCGCGACAAGGTTAACGCGGCGGTGGAACAGGCCGGTTATCGGCCCAACCTGATGGCCGTGCAGTTTCGCTCCCGGAGAACCGGCAACCTGGTGATTCTGGTCCCGACCATCGCCAACACCTTTTTCGCCCGGGTCATCAGCGGGGCCCAGCAGGCTGCGCAGGCGGCCGGTTATCGACTGCTGTTGTGCGACACCCAGGGTCAGGAAGAGATCGAGCGCGAATTTGCCGCCCTCGTCTACGCGCACCAAGCCGACGGGGTGATCCAGTTGCGCGCGAGCAACCCTTTCGAATCGCTTCCCGCGGGCGCCGAATCCTTGCCGCTGGTCAACGCCTGCGAAGTGGTCAAAGGCGCCCCCTACCCGACCATCAGCCTCGACAACCGGGCCGCCGCCCAGGCCATGACCGAACACCTGATCGGACTCGGCCACCGGCGCATCGGCATCATCAAAGGGCCGCGAAGCAGTCCCCTGACCCTGGACCGCGTAGCCGGTTATCAGGATGCACTGCACCAGGCCGGTATCGCCGCAGACCCTGGCCTGATATGTCACGGCGACTTCACGTTGAAGGCCGGTTACGACGGGGCCGGCGCGATGCTGGAGCTGGCCGAGCGCCCCAGCGCGCTGTTTTGTGAAAACGACGAGATGGCCATTGGCGCGCTCAAGCGCATCAAGCAAATGGGGTTGCGGGTGCCCGAGGACATTTCACTGGTGGGTTTTGATGACATTCCTTTCGCCGCCTACTGTGATCCGCCGCTGACCACTCTCTCACAACCTGCCGAAACCTTCGGCCAGCGGGCGGTGCAAATGCTGATCGCCCTGATCGAGAAAACACCGCTTGCCGAACGGCATGTCGTGCTGCCGTTCGAGTTGACCGTACGCGGCAGCAGCGCTGCGCCAGGCCCGGCGTTTAACAAGGATGCTTGAAAAAAACGACGCCCATCACCTTTTGATGCGCTATTGACTCGCCACCTGCCGGTCCGTTTCGACTACAGTGGCACTACTCTGCATAAAGCCATAACAAGACGGAGAGTTTCCCATGCGAGTCAACAAGCGCTTCACCCTTCTGGCCGCCGCGGCAGCACTGGTGGTCACGACCACAGCCCAGGCAGCACCGGTGTACATCAACATCCTGACGGGGGGCACCAGCGGGGTTTACTACCCGATCGGGGTCGGCCTGTCGCAGATTTACAGCAACGGGATCGAAGGCTCCAAGACGTCGGTACAGGCCACCAAGGCCTCGGTGGAAAACCTCAACCTGCTGCAGGCCGGTCGCGGTGAGCTGGCGCTGGCGCTGGGCGACTCGGTGGCGGACGCCAAGAACGGCGTGGAAGATGCCGGTTTCAAAGCCCCTCTGACCAAACTGCGGGCCATCGCCGGCGCCTACCCCAACTACATCCAGATCGTTGCCAGCCAGGAGTCGGGTATCAAGACCCTGGCCGACCTCAAGGGTAAATCCATCTCCGTGGGGGCGGCCAAATCCGGTACCGAGCTCAACGCGCGGGCCATCCTCAAGGCCGCAGGGTTGAGCTACAGCGACATGAAGGTCCAGTACCTGCCGTTCGCCGAATCGGTAGACCTGATCAAGAACCGTCAACTGGATGCCACGCTCCAGTCCTCCGGGCTTGGGATGGCGGCCATTCGTGACCTGGCCTCGACCATGGCGCTCAACTACGTGTCGATCCCGGCAGACGTGGTGGCGAAGATCGGCAACCCGGCCTACCAGAGCGCAAATATCCCGGCCAATACCTACGACGGCCAGGCCGAAGCCGTGCCGACCGTGGCCATCACCAACATCCTGGTCACCCGCGCGGACGTCTCGGACGAGGTGGCCTACCAGATGACCAAGCTGATGTTCGATAACCTCACCCGCCTGGGCAACGCCCATTCGGCGGCCAAGGACATCAAGCTGGAAAATGCCGCGAAGAACCTGCCTATCCCTCTGCATCCCGGTGCCGAGCGCTACTACAAGGAAGTCGGCGCGCTGTAGACCGACCCGGTGCAGCGGCGATGATCGCCGTTGCACCCTCCTGGTTCGCACCTTCGATGTAGACAAGAGGCTTTCAGTTAATGAGTGAAATTCAGCACGGTCTTCCCTCCGACCCACGAGACTGGCCCAAGACGCTGTTCTACGTGGCCCTGCTGTTTTCTGTATTCCAGATCATCACCGCCGCCTTCTCCCCCATTTCCAGCCAGGTGCTGCGTGCCGTGCACGTGGGTTTCCTGTTGTGGGTAGTGTTCCTCAGTTACCCCGCCTATGGCGCAAGCCGCCCCTGGCAACCTCTGGCATGGCTGTTGTCCCTGGCCGGCGTGGCCACGGCGGTGTATCAGTGGGTGTTCGAAGCCGACCTGATCCAGCGCTCCGGGGATCTGACGTCCACGGACCTCATCATCGGTATCATTTTGATCGTGCTGGTGTTCGAAGCGGCCCGACGGGTGATGGGGATTGCCCTGCCGCTGATTTGCGGGCTGTTCCTGGCCTATGGGCTGTTCGGAGAATACCTGCCAGGCGACCTGGCCCATCGCGGCTACGGCTTCGATCAGATCGTCAATCAGTTATCCTTCGGCACCGAAGGCCTGTACGGCACGCCCACCTACGTATCGGCCACCTACATTTTCCTGTTCATTCTGTTCGGTTCCTTTCTTGAAAAGGCCGGAATGATCAAGCTGTTCACCGACTTTGCCATGGGCCTGTTCGGCCACAAGCTCGGCGGCCCGGCCAAAGTGGCGGTTGCCTCCTCTGCCTTGATGGGCACCATTACCGGTTCGGGCATCGCCAACGTGGTGACCACCGGGCAATTCACCATCCCGCTGATGAAACGCTTCGGCTACAAGGCCGCGTTTGCCGGCGGCGTGGAAGCCACCTCGAGCATGGGCAGTCAGTTGATGCCGCCGATCATGGGCGCCGTGGCGTTCATCATGGCCGAGACCATCAACGTGCCATTCGTTGAGATCGCCAAAGCAGCGCTGATTCCCGCGTGCCTGTACTTCGGCTCGGTGTTCTGGATGGTTCACCTGGAAGCCAAGCGCTCCAACCTCAAGGGCTTGCCCAAAGACCAATGCCCCAGCGCGCTGGGCGCCGTCAAAGAGAACTGGTATCTGCTGATCCCACTCGCCGTGCTGATCTACCTGCTGTTCTCCGGTCGCACGCCGCTCTTTTCCGGCATGGTCGGACTGGCACTCACCGCCATCGTGATTCTCGGCTCGGCGATCATTTTGCGGGTGTCGAGCTTCGCAATGCGCTGCGCTTTCTGGATTGCCCTGGGCATCCTGTGCGTGGGCTTTTTCCAGTTAGGCATCGGCGTCATATTCGCGGTGATCGCGGTGTTGGTGGCGATCTGCTGGTTCATCAAAGGCGCACGGGAAACCCTGACGGTTTGTCTGCACGCACTGGTGGACGGCGCACGACATGCGGTGCCGGTGGGGATTGCCTGCGCCCTGGTAGGGATCATCATCGGCGTGGTGTCGTTGACCGGTGTGGCGTCGACCTTCGCCGGCTACATCCTGGCCATCGGCAAGGACAACCTGCTGCTTTCGCTGATCCTGACCATGCTCACCTGCCTGGTGCTGGGCATGGGCATCCCGACCATTCCCAATTACATCATCACCAGTTCGATCGCCGCGCCCGCCCTGCTGGAACTGGGCGTGCCACTGATCGTGTCGCACATGTTCGTGTTCTATTTCGGCATCCTCGCCGACCTGACGCCGCCGGTCGCGCTGGCCTGCTTCGCCGCTGCGCCCATTGCCAGGGAAACGGGGCTGAAAATCAGCTTCTGGGCGGTGCGCATCGCCCTTGCCGGTTTCGTCATTCCATTCATGGCGGTCTATAACCCGGCGCTGATGCTCCAGGGCGACAGCCTATGGATGACTGCTTACATGCTGATCAAAACGATGCTCGCGGTCGGGCTGTGGGGCATGGCGTCCACCGGCTACCTGCAACAGAAAATGCCGATCTGGGAACGCCTGATGTGCTTTGCCGCCGGGGCGTTGCTAGTCGTGGCGCTGCCGCTGACCGATGAGATCGGCTTCGTGGTGGGGGCTCTGCTGATCTTTCAACACGTGTGGCGCTCGCGGCGCACCGGACGGGCCTTGGCGTGATCGGTTTGTGCCTGGGCCTGGCCGGTGCGGTCTGGGCCCAGCTTCCTGTCACTGATTTCACCCTGGCGTGGAATCACACCATCGAGAAAATCCGCTGGGAGGAAGATTACCGCGTGACTGAACAAGGCCTGGTTCTGGGCGAAGCCAGGGTCAAGGGCAACGGCGCCGGCATGGAAGTTCCGGACGGTGCCCGGTTGAAAAACGGCAGCTGGCACTATCAGCGCCAGTTGCCGCCCCTGCAACCGCTGAAACTGGGGCGAACACCCGAAGCGGGTGATTACCAGTTGTGCGTCGACGGGGCTTGCCAGCCGATGAGCCATTGGCTCGGACCGCCCAAGGCAAGTCAGCCAACGGTGGAGTTGTGGAGTTGCGGATAACCAGGTCCCCTGGTCCAAACAGAACTCTGTGGCGAGGTTTTTTTGTGGGAGCAAGCCTTGCTCCCACAACTAACCCCCTCACCACAATCAAACCCAGGGTCTGAAGGTCAGTCACTCAGGCAAACGTCGCCCCACGGGTATTCACAAACAGTGCATACAACGAGTGGCTGCCGGCCATGAACAGGCGATTACCCTCCCGTCCGCCGAAGCAGACGTTAGGGCAACGCTCCGGCAGGGAGATGTGGCCGATAGCCTTGCCCTCGGGGTTGAACACCCGCACACCGTCGAGCTTTTCCAGGTCGGCCTTGGGATCGCCATTACCGCCCCACCCGCACCAGAGGTTGCCACTCTCGTCGCATTTGAGCCCATCGATGGCCGCGTAATCCAAGCCTTCGATGTGCTTGCGCCGTTCGCCCAGGGTGCCATCGTCCTTGACCGTGATCGCCCACACCAGGCGGTTCGGCTTGGCCCGGCCTTCGACCACGTAGAGGATCTTCTCGTCTGGCGAAAAGCACAGGCCGTTGGGCCCTGCCATGTCGTCGATCACTCGGGTGACCTTGCCGGTTTCACCGTCGATGCGATACACCGCGTGGGGCTGGGCAGGGGCGACTTTATGCCCTTCGTAGTTGTTGCCGGTCTGGAACGGTGGATCGGTGAACCAGACAGAACCGTCGCGCTTGCAGGCGATGTCGTTGGGCGAGTTGAAAGGCTTGCCCTCGAAACTGTCCGCCAGCACGGTGATGGTGCCGTTGTGCTCGGTGCGGGTGACGCGCCGGCCTTCAGTCGACGTGGTGGAGCCTTCGCAGACCAGCAAGCGCCCTTGGCGATCGCGGCACAGGCCGTTGGAAAAGTTGGAGTTCTCGCGGTAAACCGACAGGCTGTCGGTGACTTCATCCCAGCGCATGATGCGGTTGTTGGGAATGTCACTGACCAGCAAATAACGACCGTCGCCCACCCACACCGGCCCTTCCGCCCAGCGCAGGCCACTGGCGAGCTTTTCAACACTGGCGTTGAACAGCCGCAGGTCCATGAAGCTGGGGTCGAGGATCTTGATCAGTGGGTCAGGGTAGCGCTGGCTCAAGGGTTCTGCCTGAGTCAGCCCGGGCAGGTTGCCCAGGGTTGCGGCGGCGGCCGAAACCACCAAGGATTTTTTCAGGAATACCCGGCGGCCCTGATGGGCAGTCGTTGCAGGTTGCGAAGCATCCATCGTGCGTCTCCGTTAATTATTATTGGACGGCGACGACAGTTTTACTCCGTGATAGGACATCGTACAAGTATGCGCTCTGCCCTGCGCAAGAAAAAATTCAGTTGCCGTGGAGCGGGATCCGTACGGTGAAGGTGGTGCCCGATCTGGCCTTGGAATGAACCTCGATAGTGCCCTTATGGGCGGATACGATGGCGGACGCGATGTGCAGGCCCAGCCCGAGCCCAGCCGCAGAGCCATACTGCATGTCACCGCTGCGCAATTGCCGGACCATCGGGTTGAAGATGCTGGCAATGGCGTCCTTCTCGATAAGCTTGCCCTGGTTGTTGATGGCAATCACCGCCGTATCCTCTTCGGTACTCAACGAAACAGTAATCGGCGCACCCTCGCTGCCATGCTGGACGGCATTGCCAATCAGGTTGGCGAACACTTGCTCCATACGCGCCTGGTCAAACAGGCCTTCAAGGGCGCCCGTCGTTTCAAAGATGATTCTGCTTTCCGGATGATAGGCCCGCGCCTCTTCCACCATGCCCTCGCAGGCCGCTACCAGGTCACCGTTGAAGCGCTGCACCGGAATGCCCGCCCCCAGTTGGGTACGGGTAAAGTCCAGCAGATCGCCGACAATCTTGTTGGCCCGTTTGACGCTGGTGTAGATGCGCGAAGAGATCTTGGTGGCTTTGGCGGGCAAGTCGCCTGCCCGCAGCAGCACTTCGGAACTCAGCAGGATCGCGCCCAGGGGGCTGCGCAAGTCATGCCCCAGAATCCCGAGGAAGATATTGCGGCCCGCATCGACGGCGCCCGAATAGCTGACCACGGACTCCGCCAGGGCCTGGTCTACGGCCTCGTTGAAGCGGATCACGTCGGACACCACTTGCTCGTGGTCCAGTTGGGTCTGCGGCATCCAGAGCATCAGCACGCTGGTGCGCAGCGCCCGGTATTCCGAAACCATCTGCTCCACCGTAAACCCCGAGGACTGGCGAATGACCGCATGGGTTTCGGCTGCAGTTTCAGCCTCTGCCGCCGGCGCATCGCCTTGGGATTTGGCGATCTGCTCCTTGACGGTTTGCGAAGTGCGCAGGTCAGCGGCAATGGTGCGCAGCATCTGCTCGGCGTGATCGCGCAGAGCCACCGAATCCATGCCATGGGAGGCGGGTGTGATGGTTTTGGCGAAGTCTTCCCACGCCTGAAGAATCGGCTCGATATTGTCGAGGATGAAATCAGCCAGGCGCATGGGTTGCTCCGCAGGAAGGAATAATCGAGGGTTAGTATCGCAACAACGCAAGGGACTGCCGGCCTCGGTTCCATTGTTGTACAGCAAACCCAGGGCGATAGGGGATTCATCGTGGCGCGCGCGCAGCTGACGCCGCACTGCATAGGCGCTTGAATGAACAGCCTTGCGCCAAAATAGGGCACTTGTCTCTTGCAACGCTATACGGTACAAATCCCTTTTGATGTTGTACGACAACCTATAACTATATTTGCCGTTCCGAAGCGTCTTGCTTCGGCGGCCTGCCTTTGAGACCCCCTGCCATGACCCGCTCCACGGCTGCACCTGACACCCCCACTCCGCTCCCTCGGCACCTCGCCGTGCTGGTTCTGCTATGCATGGGATGTGCCTTCGCCGGCAACCATGTCGCCGCCAGGGCAGCATTTGATGACGGTGCCGGGGTCTTGCTGGCGATCCTGCTGCGCTCGGGCGGCACCTTGCTGGTGCTGGCCGCAATGGTGCTCTGGCAACGCCAGAACCTGCGCCTGCCGCAGGGGGTCTGGCGCTGGCAATTGGCTCTGGGGCTGTTGATTGCCGCCCAGAGTCTGTGCCTGTATTCCGCCGTGGCTCGGGTCCCGGTCGCCCTGGCGCTGTTGGTGGGCAATGTCTTTCCGATCCTCTTGGCGTTGCTGACCTGGGCACTCGGCGGGCCACGCCCGACCGCGCGCACTGCCGCGTTGATGGGCATGATTCTGGTTGGCCTGGTGTTCGTGCTGGAAGTACCGGCCCGGCTGTCGTCGCAAGAAAGCGTCGGCCCGCAGTGGTTGCTCGGCGTGGGCCTGGCCTTCTGTGCCGCCTGCGTGTTCGCCTGCGCGCTATGGATCACCGACCACAAACTGTCCCAGGTGCGCGGTTCGGTCCGCAGCCTGCTGACCATTTTCATCGTGTTCAGCAGCGTCAACCTCGCCGGCCTGACCGGCGCCCTTCCCGGTGGCTTCGACCTGCCGGCCAGCAGCACCGGCTGGTTTGCCCTGGCGACCCTGGTGGTGCTCTATGGCACCGGGTTTATCGTGCTGTTCATTTCCGTGCCCCGCCTGGACATGCCGCGCAACGCCCCGGTGATGAACATCGAACCGCTGGCGACCCTGCTGATCGGCTGGCTGGTGCTGGACCAGATGCTCAACCCGGGCCAGGTGATTGGCGGCGCGATTGTGGTCACTGGCATCGTATTGCTGACGTATCGCAAGGTCGAGCGCATCAAGGCGCCGGTTGCAGAAGCCGCTGGACGCAGCTGAAACACATCAGCATCCATCCCCGCTGTATGGGAGCAAAAGCTGCTCCCACACACGCTTCAGGCCGGCCGACGCACCGCCCTCACCTTCGCGCTATTGCCACCGCCGCAAAAGAACCGCTCGCCGCCGTCTGACTCAAGCCCCGACACGCCAATCCCCGGCGGCATGGTCACGCTTTCCAGCACTTCTGCGGTTTGCGGGTCGATGCGCCGCAGATCGCTTTCATCGTTTTCCCAGGTGCCGTGCCAGAGTTCGCCGTCGACCCAGGTCACGCCCGTGACGAAGCGGTTGGATTCGAGGGTGCGCAGGATCTTGCCAGTGGAGGGATCGATCTGGAGGATTTTGCGCGCCTTGTACTGGCCGACCCAGAGTGATCCTTCGGCCCAGGCCAGTCCTGAATCATCACCACTATTGGGCGCCGCAATGGTAGCCAGTACCTGGCCGTTGCGCGGGTCGATCTTGCGAATGGTGTCTCCGGCGATCTGGAACAGGTGTTCACCGTCAAAAGCCGTTCCGGCGTTTGCCGGAACGTCCAGCGAACGCAACGTCTGGCCGCTGGCCGGATCGAGGGCATGCAGCTTGTCGCCGGAAGCGAACCAGACGAGCTCGCCGTCATGACTGACACCATGCACGCAATCGACGCCGGGAAAAGGGCCGTATTCACGCAGGATCTGCGCATCTGAACGTTTCATCTTGCAAGCCTCCTCGTTGGGGTGTGACTGCATCCTAACCATCGGGCAGCAGCGCGGTGAGTAACAATACCGTCGTGAATCCGGGCAGCGGTGGCGCCAGCCAGCGACAGGCCCGCCCACGCCCGACCGCCTGCACCTTGCCCGACGCGGCCAGCGTGTCGAGGGCTCGTTGCACGGTGCGCTGGCTGGCCTCCAGGGCCAGCGCCAGGGCGGAACTGGACCAGGATTGGCCATCGGCCAGCAACGCCAGCACTGCGGCGTGGGGCTCTTCTACAGGACGCGCCAGCACCACCACTTCGCCGCCCTTGCGCGGCATCAGGGCAAACCCACGCTGGGTCGCCGTCACCTCGGCCAGCGGGCGCAGCGCCACCCGCAAGCGGCCGACTTCGACCCGCAGTCGGGCGCGATGGGAATCATCCGTCAGTTTCAAGCCAAAGGCCTGGGCAACGAGGGTTTCCCTGGACACATCGGCAGGCCAGGCTTGAGCCAATTGCCTGGCGAGGGTGAACAACACCGGGCGCCTGGCAAGGGAGATCCGCAGGCTCGCCCTGTTCACGCCATTGCGACATGCGTCCACCACCAACGCGTCGCTGGACAGGAGTGCTTCAACCTCCTCAAGGGTCAGCAAGCGCTCCTCGCCCCCTGCAATCAGACGCGCCGCCGGAGCCTGCAGGACGCGCCAGGCGCTTTCGACTTCGGCAGTCAGCGCGCCAATGCCGGCTTGTCGCGCAGCCTGGGTGGCACGTTCAAGTGCCGCTCGTGCGGTTTTCGTTTGTAACCGCCGCATGGCGATGCCCGCCACCACCAGTTCGCAAGCGGCTCTGGACGGCGGTGGAAGACAGCCCGGGTCAAGGTCAACCAGCCTCGCCTCGGCCTCGTCGAGATGGCCTAGCAGCAGTAAGCGGCGGATTTCGATTGAGCGTGCGTGGGCGACGTTCGTCCGGTCGCCCTGGCGTTCAAGCACGGCCCGCGCAGCCTCCAGGCGCTTCACCGGCCAAGCCAGATCACGGGACGCCAGGGCGATCTCCCCTTCGGCCACCACGCACCGCGCCTGTGCCACGGCCTCCCGGGGCCCGAAGGCCCGAGCCGCCCGCCGCATCAGCACCCTGGCCCGCTCCAGTTCGCCCAACTGCGCCATGGCAATGCCGCGAAGCGCCAAGGCTGGGGCATCGTCACGCAGGGAAACGCGATTGAGCGCGGCCACCGGATCCCCCGCCGCCAGTGCTCGTGCTGCGGCGCTGATCAACGCATCCGATGCCATCGTCCGGTTTCCCTCGCCACAGGTTTGGGTGTCGCGATCAGAGACGGATTTCCCCCGCCGGCAGCACATCGATCCGCGACACCGCGCTGCTCAGGCGTCCCAGCCGGTTGTTGTGGTTGGCAATGATCTGCTCGGCCGCCATGCTGCCGTTGTCCACGGTGGAATGGGCGTCCGCGGCCAACACCACGTCATAACCCAGGGCATGGGCCTGGCGTACGGTGGCGTTGACGCAATAGTCGGTTTGCAATCCGCAGATCACCACGCGATCAATCATCCGCGCTTGCAGCAGCGACAGCAGGTCGGTTTGGTAGAAGGCGTCCGGCGTGGTCTTGCGTACTCGCAGGTCATCCGGTGCGGTCAACAGGCCATCGGCCAGTTGCCAGGCGCTGGAACCATAAGTCAGCGACCCCTCCAGCTCTTCGTGCTGGATCAGGATCACCGGCAAGCCGACGGCCCTGGCCCTGGCGCTGAGCTCGTTGATTGTCCGGATCATGCGTGGGCTGTCGAAACACTCCTCTTGGCCGCTGCACAGCGCGCTCTGGACATCGATGATCAGCAATGCGGTGTTCATGACGTTCCTCTTCAAAACGTGTTGGATCCCGACAACAGATTAACAACCTGGCGATCATTCCCTGTCGCGGATCGCTTCAAAACACTAGGCAGTATGGCCCGGTTTGCGTAGTACGCCTGTTCGCCGTCGCTTGGGTGACGCAAAAGCCAGGTTTGAGATAGGCTCGTGCGGCTCATCCCCCACCGCACAAGGACATTGCCGATGACGCTACGAATCGAACGTACGGACACCCCCACCGCAGAAGACCGCGAGGCGATCCTCGTCCCGCTGCGCGCCTACAACACGGCCATGACCGGCGGGACGGTGCCTGAGTTGGTCGCCTGGCTGGTGCGCGACGAACACAGCGGCGAAACCGTGGGCGGGCTCTACGGTCGAGTGTTCTTTCAATGGTTTTATATCGAGTTGCTGGTGGTGCCGGAACAGGCCCGTGGCCAGGGCACCGGTTCGACGTTGATGCAGATGGCCGAAGACTTTGCCCAAGAGAAAAACTGCGTGGGCATGTGGCTGGACACCTTCGACTTCCAGGCGCCCGCGTTCTACAGGCAACTCGGCTTCACGGAAATCGGCCAGATCGACGATTACCCGCCGGGCCACCAGCGCTTCTTCTTCCAGAAGCGCCTGAGCCAGACCGAGTGAAATACAGGCTCTTGTGGACTTACTCGCGATAGCGGTGGGTCAACTGCGGTGATGTGGGCTGTGCCGGCCTCATCGCGAGCAGGCTCGCTCCCATATGGGTTGCGAGTGTTCACAGGATCTGCAAACGACACAAAAACCTGTGGGAGCGAGCCTGCTCGCGATAGCAGTGCAAGTGGTCTACAGACAAGTCGCCAACGCCGCCAACCGACGCTTGGCAACAAAGTCGTCATGCCGGGCGTAGTAGTTCAGCGCCGTGCCGGAAGCGCTGGTTTGCAGATCCACAAACGACTCGGCCGAGCGGGTGTACACGGTCATGCCACCCGTCTTGCCGGGTTGCAGATAGGCACCGGCATCGACGCCAAACACAGCTTCGTCCTGCCAGGAAAACTGCACACACTCGGCCACCACCTGCTGCGGCTTGTCCGAAGTCAATGTCTTATAGGGTGCTTGAGTACGGGCCTGGTTCATCGCCGAACCCGCGCAGCCAACCAGCAACGTTGCGGCCACGGCCACCATCAGCATTCGCATTGCGTTCACTCATAGAGAAAAAAACCGACTGTAGCACTGCGGCCTGGGCCTTCATGCTGCTTTACTGAAATTTATACGCGACACCGGGCGATGATTCGCGCAACCTGTCGCGCCATTGCCACTTGCCCGCGCGGAACAACCCATGACACCCAATGCCGAGTTCTACAAACCCAGCACCGAATACGCTGACAAACTGATCAGCCAGATCGGCCAGACCCCGGCCTGGATCGCCAAGCGAATCGGCGTCACCGATAAGCGGATTCGCTACATCCTCGACGGCGAACGCACCGTCAAGGGCGAAACCACGCCGATACAGATGACCTACACCGAACAGTTCGCCCTCGAATGCCTGGCCGCTGCGGCCAAGGCCAGCAAGAAACAACCCCCGGCACCCAAGGAGTGACCATGGCGGCAACCGAACAGCAACATGAACGAGCGCTGGAAAAATTTCTCGATGCACGCCCCGACCTGCGCGTCGAGCTGGACAACCTCAACCCGCTGTTGGCCCAGGCCAAGGGCGAGACCGCCGCGCAATATCGCGCCGAGCGCTTGCATGAAGCATTCGAAGCCGAGGCTGAGCACCAGGGCCTGTTCGCTTGGGAACTGACCCTGCAACTGACCGCCACCTCGCCCCAGGACTATGAAAACCAGCGCATGGAAGTCCACAAGGAGGTGGCGCAGATGGCAGGGATGGAGTGGGCGGAGTATTGCGAGTTGAATGGTCTCAAAAACCAAGGCTGAGTACTTCCTGTGGCGCTCGCCCCTTTCCTGGCAATCGCCCCCCCGTCCATAAAGCTTTATCATGGCCGCAGTTTTGCTGATCGGGTCTGTCATGAAGTTTGCCATCGCGTTGTTTTCCGCCGCCCATGCGCCCTCCTCGCGCCGCGCCCTGTTGTTTGCCCAAGCCGCGCTGGCCGGTGGGCATGAAATCGTGCGGCTGTTCTTCTATCAGGATGGCGTCTATAACGCTGCCGACAGCCTCGTAACGCCCCAGGATGAACAGGATCTGCCCCGACAGTGGCGCGCCTTTGTCAGCGACAACCAGCTCGACGGCGTGGTTTGCATCGCAGCGGCGTTGCGCCGAGGCGTGCTGAACGATGAAGAGGCCCAGCGCTACCAGCGTTCGGCGGTCAGCGTCGGCGCCCCTTGGGCCTTGTCCGGCCTGGGCCAGTTGCACGATGCGATCCAGGACGCCGACCGCTTGATCTGTTTTGGAGGCGCGTAATGGCCAAATCCTTGTTACTCATCAGCCGCCAGGCTCCCTGGTCGGGCCCCGGGGCCCGGGAAGCGCTGGACATCGTGCTGGCCGGCGGCGCGTTCGACCTGCCCATCGGCCTGCTGTTTCTCGACGACGGCGTCTTTCAGCTCGCCAACGGCCAGAACGCCAAGGCGCTCCAGCAAAAGAACCTGAGCGCGAACTTGCAGGCGTTGCCCATGTTTGGCGTCGAGGACCTCTACGTTTGCGCCGACAGTGTCGCCGAACGTGGCGTCGCAACCGCTGCCCTGGCGTTGGACGAGCTGAAAATACTCAGCGCGCCGCAGATCGCCGCGCTCATTGATCGTTATGACCAGGTGATCACCCTCTGATGTCGACTTTGCATGTGTTGTCTCATTCCCCCTTCGGCGATAGCCGCTTCGCCAGCTGCCTGCGGGTACTGGGCGAGCAGGACGCACTGCTGCTGTGCGGCGACGCGACATACGCCTTGCGAGCCGCCACGGTGCCGTTTGCAGAACTGCAGCGCAGAGGCCTGAAGCTCTTCGTGCTTGGCGAAGACGCACAAGCCCGGGCACTGGACATTCCGCAATGGGCCGAGGCCATCGACTACACGGCGTTCGTCGCGCTGTCGCTCCACCATGACAAGGTCAACACCTGGTTATGAACGTGCTGAACGTGGGCCAACGCGCCATTGCGCTGGACAAGGACGGCTACCTGGCCGATCTCAATGACTGGTCGGCCGAAGTCGCCACGGCCCTGGCGGCCGCCGAAGACATCCAGTTGGGCCCCGAGCACTGGGAAGTCCTCGAACTGCTGCGCGGCTTCTATAACGAATTCCAGCTCTCCCCCGCGACCCGGCCGCTGATCAAGTACACGGCGCTGAAACTGGGCGCCGACAAGGGCAACAGCCTGCACCTGAACCGATTGTTCAAAGGCACCCCCGCCAAACTCGCCGCCAAGCTGGCGGGCCTGCCCAAACCGACGAACTGCTTATGACCGACTTCCCACCGCTGACCCTTGAGACCCCGGCCGAACATCCGTTCGCCCAATTCGTGCGCATCCTCGGCAAAGGCAAGCGCGGCGCCCGTGACCTGACCCGCGAAGAAGCGCGGCAAGCCATGGGCATGGTGCTGGACGAGCAAGTCGAGGACACCCAGCTCGGCGCCTTCCTGATGCTATTGCGGCACAAGGAAGAAAGCGCCGAAGAAATGACCGGTTTTACCCAAGCCTTGCGTGAGCGCCTGCAGACCCCGGCGTTGGCGGTGGATCTGGACTGGCCGACCTACGCCGGCAAGAAGCGTCATTTACCGTGGTACCTGCTGGCGGCCAAATGCCTCGGGCAGAACGGTGTGCGGATTTTCATGCATGGCGGCGGCGCGCATACGGCGGGCCGGCTTTACACCGAGCAACTGCTTGGCTTCCTGAACATCCCTCTGTGCCGCGACTGGGAGCAAGTTGGCGCAGCGCTGGACGACGGTGGCCTGGCCTTCATGCCATTGGTGGACTGGGCACCGCAGATGCAACGGATGATCGACCTGCGCAACACCCTGGGCTTGCGTTCGCCGATCCATTCCCTGGCGCGGATCCTCAACCCCCTGGGCGCCCGTTGCGGGCTGCAAAGCATTTTCCATCCGGGCTACCAGGCGGTCCACCGCGATGCCAGCGGTTTGCTGGGAGACACCACCATCGTGATCAAGGGCGACGGTGGCGAGATCGAGATCAACCCGGACGCCGACAGCCACCTGTATGGCACCCGCGACGGTGTGAGCTGGGATGAGGAATGGCCGCGACTGGCCGAACAGCGCCACGTCAAACCGCAAAGCCTCGACCCTGAGCACCTCAAAGCCATCTGGCGAGGCGATGTGGAAGACAGCTACCCGCAACTGGCGCTGATCGCCACCATGGCCCTGGCCTTGCGCGGCCTGGGTCTGGCTCGGGAAGACGCGTTAGAGCAAGCCCGCCAATACTGGGCCGCGCGGGATCGATCGATTTAACCGATCATCAACGCCCAACCTTTGCGCTTTTTGTTCGAACCTATGGGAATAGACTCCTCTCCAACGTTTATTGGTAGAGGAGATCGAGATGGGTTTGTTAGTCGAAGGTCGCTGGCAGGACCAGTGGTATGAAAGCAAGGACGGCACCTTCCAGCGTGAACAGGCGCAACGCCGCCATTGGATCACCGCCGACGGCAGCGCCGGCCCCACGGGCGACAGCGGGTTTGCCGCCGAGTCCGGGCGCTACCATTTGTATGTATCCCTGGCCTGCCCCTGGGCCCACCGGACGCTGATCTATCGCAAGCTCAAAGGCCTGCAAGACCTGATCGATGTCTCGGTGGTCAGCTACCTGATGCTGGAAAACGGCTGGACCTTCGACAAGCGCCATGGCTCCACTGGCGACAAACTCGATCACCTGGATTTCCTGCACCAGCGCTACACCGCCGATACGCCGCACTACACCGGTCGCGTCACCGTGCCAGCGCTGTGGGACAAACGGCAACAACGCATCGTCAACAACGAATCAGCGGAAATCATCCGCATGTTCAACAGCGCCTTCGACGGCTTGACCGGAAACGACCTGGACCTCTACCCCGAGCACCTGCGCAACGATATCGATGCATTGAACGAACGCATTTACCCGGCAGTGAACAATGGCGTGTACCGCGCCGGGTTCGCCACCACTCAGGCGGCCTACGAAGAAGCGTTCGATGGTTTGTTCACTGAGCTGGACCGCTTGGAAGCATTGCTGCAAACCCGACGCTACCTGGCCGGTGAATACCTGACCGAAGCCGATATCCGCCTGTTCACCACCATCATCCGCTTTGACGCGGTGTATTTCGGCCATTTCAAATGCAACCTGCGGCGCATTGCGGATTATCCGAACCTGTCGAACTGGTTGCGGGAGTTGTACCAGTGGCCGGGGATTGCCGAGACTGTGGACTTCACCCATATCCAGCGCCATTACTACGGCAGCCACAAGACCATCAACCCCAACGGAATCGTGCCCAAGGGGCCGGAGCAGGACTTCAGGGTTGCCCATGATCGGGAGCGGTTGAGTGGGAAAGGGATTTGGCGGGGGGTTGAGAACTGATCCAGGATCTTTGTTGATTCTGAAGGCCAATCGCGAGCAGGCTCGCTCCCATATGTGATCGTTGTTCAACCATGAATCTGCGGTTGTACACGATCACGGTGGGAGCGAGCCTGCTCGCGATTGGAGCGACACGGTCTGTCTAGACCTGCCCCTGAGCCCCTTCAAACCACGCCAGTTTCTCGCGCAGTTGCACCACTTCCCCAACGATCACCAGGGTCGGTGCATGAACCTCATGCTCGGCCACCATTTTCGGCAAATCTGCCAGGGTGCCGGTGAACACCCTCTGGTTGGAGGTGGTGCCTTGCTGGATCAGCGCCGCCGGTGTGTCCGCCGCGCGACCGTGCTTGATCAACTCGTCGCAGATGATCGGCAGCCCCACCAACCCCATGTAGAACACCAACGTCTGCGCCGGCGACACCAAGTCCGCCCACGGCAAGTCACTGGTGCCGTCCTTCAGATGACCGGTGATGAATCGCACCGACTGGGCATAATCGCGATGGGTCAGCGGGATCCCGGCGTAGGCCGCGCAGCCGCTGGCGGCGGTGATGCCCGGAACCACCTGGAACGGGATGCCATGGGCCGCCAATTCTTCGATTTCTTCACCGCCACGACCGAAGATGAACGGATCACCGCCCTTCAATCGCACCACCCGCTTGCCTTGCCGGGCCAGATCGACCAACTGCTGGTTGATCTGCTCCTGGGGCACCGCGTGCTCTGAGCGACGCTTGCCGACGTAGATCCGCTCGGCGTCACGCCGGCACAGCTCAAGGATCGCCGGAGCCACCAGACGGTCGTAAAGCACCACGTCCGCCTGCTGCATCAGGCGCAAGGCGCGGAAGGTCAGCAGGTCCGGATCACCAGGGCCTGCGCCCACCAGATAGACTTCACCCGGTGCATTCGGCGCCTGGCCTGCAATCTTTTCACGCAACAGGCGCTCGGCCTCGGCGCCCTGCCCGGCCAACTGCCGGTCAGCGATCGGCCCCTGGAACACCTCTTCCCAGAACGCCCGGCGTTGCTGCACATCCGGGAACAGCCCTTTGACCTGGCTGCGAAAACGCGCCGCCAGCCCGGCCAGTTGCCCGTAGGTCGAAGGAATCCAGGTTTCCAGCTTGGCCCGGATCAACCGCGCCAGCACCGGCGCATCGCCGCCGCTGGACACCGCGATCACCAGCGGCGAGCGGTCGACAATCGCCGGGAAGATCACGCTGCACAGGGCCGGTGCGTCCACCACGTTGACCGGCACGCAACGCTTGTGGGCGTCGGCCGACACCTGGGCGTTGAGCGATTCGTCGTCGGTGGCGGCGATGATCAGGCCACAGCCGTCCAGGTCCGCTTCCACGTAGCCACGCAGGATGCATTCACCGCCGCTGCCACTGACCAGTTCCCGCAACTGCGGTTCGATATCGGGTGCGACCACCCGCAACAACGCGCCGGCATCGGCCAACAGGCGAGACTTGCGCAAGGCAATCTCGCCGCCGCCGACCACCAGCACGCGACTGCCGCGCAGGTTGTGGAACAGTGGCAAATAGTCCATTTAGCCGATGACCTCGATGCCGCCCATGTAGGGCTTCAACACCTCGGGCACACGGATCGAACCGTCGGCCTGCTGGTAGTTTTCCAGGACCGCCACCAGGGTGCGGCCCACGGCCAGGCCGGAGCCATTGAGAGTGTGGACCAGCTCCGGCTTGCCGGTTTCCGGGTTGCGGAAACGCGCCTGCATGCGGCGGGCCTGGAAGTCGCCACAGTTGGAGCACGAAGAAATCTCGCGGTACTTGTCCTGGCTCGGGATCCAGACTTCCAGGTCGTAAGTCTTCACCGCACTGAAGCCCATGTCGCCAGTGCACAGCGCCAGGGTCCGATACGGCAGCTCCAGCAGTTGCAAGACTTTCTCGGCGTTGGCGGTCAGGCTTTCCAGCGCTTGCATGGACACCGAGGGCTCGACGATCTGCACCATCTCGACCTTGTCGAACTGATGCTGACGGATCATGCCCCGGGTATCACGGCCCGACGCCCCGGCTTCACTGCGGAAACACGGTGTGTGGGCGACGAACTTGATGGGCAGTTGCTTGGCGTCGACGATCTCGCCCGCGACGATGTTGGTCAGCGACACTTCGGCGGTAGGGATCAGGTACAGGTCGGCCTCGCCTTCGCGGCTGATCTTGAACAGGTCTTCCTCGAACTTCGGCAACTGGCCAGTGCCCTGCAAGGCTGGCGCCTGAACCAGGTAAGGCGTGTAGGCTTCTTCGTAGCCGTGCTCGGTGACGTGCAGGTTGATCATGAACTGCGCCAGGGCGCGATGCAGACGGGCAATCGGCCCGCGCAACAAGGCAAAACGGGCGCCCGACAGCTTGGCGGCGGTTTCGAAATCGAGCCAGCCGAACTTCTCGCCCAGGGCGACGTGGTCCTGCACCGGGAAATCGAAGACTTTGGGCGTGCCCCAACGGCGCACTTCGACGTTGCCGTCTTCATCTTCACCGACCGGGACCGATTCATGCGGCAGGTTGGGGATACCCAGCAGGATCGAATCCAGTTCGGTCTGGATCGCGTCCAGCTCGACCTTGCCGGCACTCAACTCACCCGCCATGCGCTCGACATCGGCCATCAGCGGTGCGATGTCTTCGCCGCGCTGCTTGGCCTGACCGATGGATTTGGAGCGCGCGTTACGTTCAGCCTGCAGGGCTTCGGTGCGGGTCTGGACGGTCTTGCGCTGTTCTTCCAGCGCTTCGATGCGCGCGACGTCCAGGGCGAAGCCACGGGATGCCAGGCGGTCCGCTACGTCCTGAAGGTTGCTACGTAACAGTTTGGAATCGAGCATGTCGGTCTCTCGTTATCAAAGTTTGGTCAGGGACAGGCCGGCCCAGGTGGCGAGCAGCCCGCCGAATACGCTGATGGCCGCGTAGCCCAGGGCCAGCGGCACCTGCCCGCTTTCCAGCAGGCGCACCGTATCCAGTGAAAAGGATGAAAAAGTCGTCAGGCCGCCAAGAAAGCCGACCAACAGCCCCGCGCGCACCTCGATGGGCACCTCGGGGCGAATCAAAAACAGACCGTATAGAACGCCGATCAGCAGACAGCCCACGATATTAACGGCCAGCGTGGCGGTATAGAAGTGCCGCGGCCAATTTGCGTTGACCCAATTGCCAGTCGCAAAGCGCAACAACGTGCCGGCAACGCCACCAGCAGAGACTGCGAGGATCAAGGGGATCAAGGTTTTCTCCGCTGTCGTGGACTCAGACGGTCCAGTTGTGCCAAATGATTGAGTTTCTCGCCAATCTTCAGTTCAAGGCCACGGGGCACCGGCTGATAGAACGGCTGGGGTTCGAGTTCTTCGGGAAAATAGTCTTCACCGGCGGCATAGGCGTCCGGTTCGTCGTGAGCGTAACGGTATTCATCGCCATAGCCCAATTGCTTCATCAGTTTGGTCGGCGCGTTGCGCAGGTGCAGCGGCACTTCCAGGGAGCCATGCTCGGTGGCGCTGCGCATCGCGGCCTTGAAGCCCATGTACACCGCATTGCTCTTTGGCGCGCAAGCCAGGTAGGTGATGGCCTGGGCCACGGCGAGTTCGCCTTCCGGGCTGCCGAGGCGCTCCTGCACATCCCAGGCGGCCAGGCACAGGCTCAGGGCGCGGGGATCGGCATTGCCGATGTCTTCGCTGGCCATGCGTACCACTCGACGCGCCAGGTACAGCGGATCGCAGCCGCCGTCGATCATGCGCGCAAACCAGTACAAGGCCGCGTCGGGGTTGGAGCCACGGATGGATTTGTGCAGCGCCGAAATCTGGTCGTAGAACGCCTCACCGCCCTTGTCGAAGCGTCTACGGGTATCGCCCAACAGGCTTTGCAGCAGTTCGACGCCAATCTCGCTGTTGTCTTCGGCCAGGTCCGAGGCGTTTTCCAGCAGGTTGAGCAAGCGCCGGCCATCGCCATCGGCGGCCGAAAACAGGATCTGGAAGCCTTCGTCGCTGAGGCTCAACTGGCGTTTGCCCAGGCCGCGTTCCTCGGTCAGCGCCCGGTGCACCAACTTGCGCATCGCCGCCTCGTCGAGGCTCTTGAGCACATAGACCCGCGCCCGGGACAGCAAGGCGTTATTGAGTTCGAACGAAGGGTTTTCGGTGGTCGCGCCAATGAAGATCAGCGTCCCGTCTTCGACGTAGGGCAGGAACGCGTCCTGCTGCGACTTGTTGAAACGGTGCACTTCATCGACAAACAGGATGGTGCGCTTGCCGTATTGCCCGGCCTGCTGCTTGGCGACTTCCACCGCCTGGCGGATTTCCTTGACCCCGGCCAGCACCGCCGAAACCGTTTCGAAATGGGCATCCGAGACTTCGGCCAGCAACCGCGCCAGGGTGGTCTTGCCCACGCCCGGCGGGCCCCAGAAAATCATCGAGTGCAACACACCCTGCTCCAAGGCCTCGCGCAGAGGCTTGCCGCGGGCGAGCACATGTTCCTGGCCGACGTACTCATCCAGGTTGGTCGCGCGCAGGCGGGCGGCCAATGGCTGGGCAATCGGGGCGCTTCGAAACAGGTCCATCACTACTTATGCAACCTCCGCTGGGTCCTGGTGCCGATCCTCTCTACCGGAGCAGATCTGTGGGAGCATCTGTGGGAGCAAGGCTTGCCCGCGATACAGACACCTCGGTGCGTCTGGTAGACCGAGGCGATGCAATCGCGGGCAAGCCTTGCTCCCACAAGCCTTGCTCCCACAGGCCATTTCCGACAGGGGCTTTATGTTTACTCCTGGATCACGTCCGCACCCTTGGGGATGTCGAACTTGAACTTGGACGCAGCGATCGGCTCGTTGGCCTTGACCCCGGTGAACAGGATATTGGTGCGCTGACCGACACTGTCGATCAGTTGCATGTCGTTGACCAGACCGTTGCGAAAGGACAGGCGCAGGCTGTCGAACAGGCTGTCCCGGGTCTTGGGCTTGAGGGTGAAGTCAATCACGCCACCGGCCTCTTTGGAGCTTATGTCGAAACTCTGGCTGATCTTGGAAACATCGCCGGAGAGCAGCAACGCCGGCGTCTGGGTCAGGCGCTGATCCAGGGTCTTGATGGTGACCTGTTCCAGGTCCGGGTCCCACAGCGAGACTTTCTTGCCATCGGAAACCATCAGTTGTTCAGCCGGTGCATCGGTGTGCCAATAGAACAGGCCCGGACGCTGCAAGGCCATCTCACCGGCGGTTTCCTGCAACTGGGTACCACTGCCGTCGAGGGTCAGTTGGGAGAAGCGAGCGGTCAGGGTCTGGGAACGTTCCAGCAACTGGGTCAGGCGGGCCACGTCCTTTTCATCGGCATGGGCCGACAAGGTGGTCAGGGCCAGTACGGGCAACAGCAACATGCGAATCAGGCGCATGGGAGTCCTCTTGAAGTCGTGGGAGGTCGAGCGGCGTGTCGCCAGGCCGCTCAGGTCATTAATCGCGCATCGGGCCCGGCGCCAGT
The DNA here is from genome assembly GCF_031570495.1 of Pseudomonas sp. JL2. Lineage (NCBI taxonomy): Bacteria > Pseudomonadati > Pseudomonadota > Gammaproteobacteria > Pseudomonadales > Pseudomonadaceae > Pseudomonas > Pseudomonas sp. JL2. The sequence continues at coordinate 39,549 of NZ_JAKUDH010000009.1, read as the reverse complement.
ACTTCGCGCGAGCCGTTGGTGTTCATCGCCGTCACGACCCCGGCCATTTCCATGGCCTCGATCATGCGTGCGGCACGGTTGTAGCCGATCTTGAGCTTGCGCTGAACGGCGGAAATCGAGGCCCGGCGGCTTTCCAGGACAAACTGCACCGCTTCGTCATAGAGCGCATCGGTTTCGGCATCGTCATCGCCACCACCGCTGCTGCCCTCAAAGCCGCTGCCGGCCTCCTCGACACCATTGAGGATGTCGTCGTTGTATTCAGGGGCGCCACGCAGTTTCCAGGCTTCAACGACCCGGTGCACTTCATCGTCGGACACGAACGCACCGTGCACACGAATCGGCAGGCTGGTGCCCGGCGGCATGTAGAGCATGTCACCGTGGCCCAGCAACTGCTCGGCGCCACCCTGGTCGATGATGGTCCGCGAGTCGATCTTGCTCGACACCTGGAACGCCATGCGGGTCGGAATGTTGGCCTTGATCAGGCCGGTGATCACGTCCACCGACGGCCGCTGCGTCGCGAGAATCAGGTGGATACCAGCGGCACGGGCCTTCTGGGCGATCCGGGCGATCAGTTCTTCGACCTTTTTGCCGACGATCATCATCATGTCGGCGAATTCGTCCACCACCACCACGATGGTCGGCAGCTTGTGCAGCAGCGGCGCTTCGTCGTGGATGTTCTCGCGGTGGTACAGCGGGTCGCTCAACGGCGTACCGGCCTCTTCGGCCTCCTTGACCTTGGCATTGAAGCCCGACAGGTTACGCACGCCCATCTTTGCCATCAGCTTGTAGCGGCGCTCCATCTCGGCAACGCTCCAGCGCAGGGCGTTGGCGGCGTCCTTCATGTCGGTCACCACCGGGCACAGCAGGTGCGGAATGCCTTCATAGATCGACAGCTCGAGCATTTTCGGGTCGATCATGATCAGCTTGGCGTCTTCCGGGCCGGACTTGAACAGGATCGACAGGATCATCGCGTTCACACCCACCGACTTACCGGAACCGGTGGTACCGGCCACCAGCAGGTGCGGCATTTTCGCCAGGTCAGTGATGACAGGCTTGCCGCCGATGTCATGGCCCAGGGCCAGGGTGACCGGCGACTTGTGGTTGTCGTATTCAGGGGTGGAGAGCACTTCGGAGAAGCGCACGATCTGCCGGTCTTCGTTGGGAATCTCGATGCCCACGGTGGTCTTGCCGGGAATCACTTCCACTACCCGCACGCTGGTCACGGCCAGAGAACGTGCCAGGTCCTTGGCCAGGTTGGCGATACGGCTGACCTTCACGCCGGCGGCCGGCTGGATTTCGTAACGGGTAATCACCGGGCCCGGGTGGATCGAATCCACCGAAACCTCGACGCCGAACTCCTTGAGCTTGATTTCCAGCAGGTGACCGACGGCCGCCAGGGATTCGGGGGAATAGTTGAGCTGTTTCTTTTCGGCCGGATCCAGGATCGAGATCGGCGGCAAGGTGCCTTCCACTGCACTGTCGACGAACAGCGGCGCCTGTTTCTCTTTCTGCACGCGCTTGCTCTGCTCCGGCGCCTTGGCCGGAGCCATGGTGATGACCGGCGGCACCTGTTTCTCGCGCTCGGACATGTGCTTGCTCAGGGCCTGTTCACGTTCGATCAGGCGTTCCTTGACCTTGGCCTGCTCGCGCTTGTCCGTGACGGTCGGGGCCACCACGTCGTGGACGCGGTCATCCACCTCGCGCAGTTGCGCCACCAGTTGCTTGCGCTCGGTGCGCGCCGCCCACCAGCGATTCATCGCTCCCTGGATCAGCTCGATCAGGTCCAGGGTGATCTTGCCGGTGACATCCATCACCTTGAACCATGACAAATCGGTGAACACCGTCAGGCCGAACAGGAACAGGGCGATGAACAGCAGCGTACTGCCCTGGATGTTCAGGGCGTTTTTGGCCAGCTCGCCAAGACTTTCCCCCAGCGCACCGCCCGCTCCGGCCGGCAGGCCGGTGGGTGCGTGAAAATGGATATGGGCCAGCGCGGCGCCCGACAGCACCAGGAACACCAGGCCGATCAGGCGCCAGGAAAACAGCCAGCCACTCCACTGCCAGGGCTCGTGGCGTTGACGGAAAATCTGATAGGCCTTGATCGCCAGCAAAAGCGGAAAGATGTAGGCGAAATAGCCCAGCACCATGAACAGGATGTCAGCGCTGTAGGAACCGGCCGGACCGCCGAAATTCTGCACATCGTCGATCTTGCTGTTGTGGCTCCAGCCCGGATCGTCCTTGCCATAGGTCAGCAAGGCCATCATCAGGAACAGGCACAAGGCGCCGATGGCGATCAACGCACCTTCCTTGAGCCGGTAGTGCAATTGCTGGCGCCAGAGCGGAACGACTGTTTTAGGTGCTGCGGTGGATTTCTTCAAAACGCTTCTTTTCCTGCGCCAAAGGCGCGTCCATCTGTTGAATGACTATAAAAAACTGCTCATCACGAGCAGGCAAAAAAGTGAATGTGCACAACCGGTACTACTTTTACCACTGTGACGTGCATCCAGAAAACCGCAGGTGTTGCCGAAGATTTTGATCTTTTGCCTCTCCTGCGTTCAAAACTCAAGCATTGTACGGGTTTGTCAGCCCCAAGGCATTGCCCGCACGATGGGCTACAGCATAGCCAAAAACCAGCTGTGTTGGCGTCAATTGGAGCATGCATTCTCTTTCGTGACAAAGGCTTATGAGGTGTTTTTATGAGCGAAGTGAAGCATTCACGCCTGATCATTCTCGGTTCCGGCCCTGCGGGATACAGCGCCGCTGTCTATGCCGCCCGTGCCAACCTCAAACCCGTTGTCATTACTGGCCTGCAGGCCGGTGGCCAGCTCACTACCACCGTCGAAGTCGACAACTGGCCCGGCGATGTCACGGACTTGACCGGTCCGGTGCTGATGGAACGCATGCAACGCCACGCCGAGCGCTTCGACACGCAGATCGTCTACGACCATATCCACACCGCCAAGTTGCAACAGCGCCCTTTCGAACTCATCGGCGACAGCGGCACCTACACCTGCGACGCGCTGATCATCGCCACCGGCGCTTCAGCCCAATACCTGGGCCTGGCCTCAGAGCAGACCTTCGCCGGCAGGGGCGTTTCCGCCTGCGCAACCTGCGACGGATTCTTTTACCGCAATCAGGTAGTGGCGGTGGTCGGTGGTGGCAATACGGCGGTTGAGGAGGCTTTGTACCTGTCCAACATCGCCCGCGAGGTACACCTGATTCACCGCCGGGACAAACTGCGCGCAGAGAAAATACTGCAGGACAAGCTGTTCGAAAAAGCCCGCCACGGCAATGTGAAACTGCACTGGAAGCAGAATCTGGATGAAGTGCTGGGTGACGCCAGCGGCGTCACCGGCGCGCGTCTGCGCCAAAGTGAGACCGGCCAGACCAGCACCTTGTCCCTGGCCGGCGTGTTTATCGCTATCGGCCATCAACCCAACACCGAGCTGTTCCAGGGCCAACTGACAATGCGCGACGGCTACCTGATCGTCCGCGGCGGCAGCGAGGGCAATGCCACTGCAACCGATATCGAAGGCGTGTTCGCCGCCGGCGACGTGGCCGATCACGTGTATCGACAGGCCATTACATCGGCCGGCGCCGGTTGCATGGCCGCACTCGACGCCGAGAAGTATCTCGATGACATTCCGGTGGTTTGACGGTTAACCTTTAGGCGGCCTCTTGTCTGCGCACAAGACCCGCCCTCCCCTTCTGCAAGCCCGGATGACCATGCTGACTTGGCTACAACGCAACACGTTCGATTTTCCGCCACTGGCCAAAGCCCTGAGCGACCCCAATGGCTTGCTGGCCGCCGGTGGCGACCTGTCCGCCGATCGGCTGATCCGGGCCTATCGCCACGGCTGTTTCCCGTGGTTCTCCGAAGGCCAGCCGATCTTGTGGTGGTCACCGGATCCACGCACCGTATTGTTTCCCGACGAACTGCATGTATCGCGCAGCCTCGGCAAGCTCCTGCGCAAGCAACGCTATGCCGTGACGTTCGACAAGGACTTTGCCGCTGTCATCGAGGCCTGCGCCGCGCCCCGGGACTATGCTGACGGCACCTGGATCACCGAGGCCATGCAAACCGCCTATCTGGAGCTGCATCGACGCGGTTTCGCCCATTCAGTGGAGGTATGGGACCAGGGTATATTGGTGGGCGGCCTGTATGGCCTGGCCATGGGGCAGCTGTTTTTTGGCGAGTCCATGTTCAGTCGGGCCGATAACGCCTCGAAATTCGGCTTCGCCACCCTGGTCCAACATCTCAAAGCGGCCGGTTTCGTGCTGATCGACTGCCAAATGCCCACCGAACACCTGCACAGCCTCGGCGCCCGGTCGATCCCAAGGGCTGAGTTTGCCGGCTACCTCAAGGCGCATCTGGACCAGCCCAACCACGCAACCTGGGTTTGCTGAGCGACAATGGCGCTCCTGGCTTACACTTAATCCAAAGCTTACTCCCGAGGGTTGATCATGACCGAGTTGGCGCGCTTGAAGTTCTATGCCACTCAACCCCACTCTTGCAGTTACCTGCCCGAGGAGCAGGCCACGACGCTGTTCCTCGACCCTAGCCAGCCCATGGATGTGCATGTCTACGCAGATCTGTCGGAGATGGGCTTCCGTCGCAGCGGCGATCATCTCTACCGGCCCCATTGCCAACATTGCAATGCGTGCGTGCCGGCGCGCATTCCCGTGGCTCAGTTTGTACCCAATCGCCAGCAGAAGCGGATTTTCAAGCGCAACGCCGACCTACAGGTCCGGCCAGCCAAGCCGCAGTTCAGCGAGGAGTATTTCGATCTGTACCAGCGCTACATCGAGCAGCGCCACGCCGACGGCGACATGTACCCGCCCAGTCGTGATCAGTTTTCGACCTTTCTGGTCCGCGACCTGCCCTTTTCCCGCTTCTATGAGTTCCGCCTCGAAGGGCGACTGGTGGCCATCGCCGTCACAGACCTGCTGCCCAACGGGCTTTCGGCGGTGTACACCTTCTATGAGCCCGACGAAGAACGGCGCAGTCTGGGGCGTTTTGCCATCCTCTGGCAGATCAACGAAGCCCGGCGCCTCGGGCTGGAAGCGGTGTACTTGGGCTACTGGATCAAAAACTGCAAAAAAATGAATTACAAGACCCAATATCGCCCCATCGAATTGCTGATTAACCAGAGATGGGTCGTCCTCAGTTAGAACCCCTTGGCTTAAACCCCCTTTTTCGGGCACAATGCACGCCGCTTTTGCCTGGCGCAGTTGCACCGGGCCATTCACTGGATACCGAGGGCTTTACTGCATGTCGAAAGAAGACAGCTTCGAAATGGAAGGCACTGTCGTCGACACCCTGCCCAACACCATGTTTCGTGTGGAGTTGGAAAATGGGCACGTCGTAACCGCGCACATCTCCGGCAAGATGCGCAAGAACTACATTCGTATTCTTACCGGTGACAAAGTGCGCGTCGAGCTGACGCCCTATGACTTGAGCAAAGGGCGCATCACTTACCGCGCTCGCTAACAAGTCAATACAAAACGCCCGGCTGATGCCGGGCGTTTTTGTTTGTCCGCGCCAATAATCACCTCACAACCCTGTGGGAGCGAGCCTGCTCGCGATGAGGCCGGCGCATTCGACATTACAGCCAACTGACCCACCGCTTTCGCGAGCAGGCTCGCTCCCACAGGAAATTTGTGGCGGATACAAATCCTGCAGTTATCCAGACCCGGAGGGGCCAGGTGTTTCTGAAGTCAGCAAAAAGGCGCCTTTCGGCGCCTTTTGCTTTTCCTGCGTGTAACGATCAGGCCATTTCAGCCGTGGTTTCGAAGTCGAAGGTCAGCTCGCCGTCCTTGATGTCGATGTGGACCACACCGCCATGTTCGGCCAGTTCGCCAAAGAGGATCTCCTCCGCCAGTGGACGCTTGATCTTGTCCTGGATCAGGCGAGCCATCGGCCGTGCCCCCATCGTCACATCGTAACCACCGGCCGCCAGCCAACTGCGGGCCGCATCGGTGACTTCCAGCAGCACACGCTTGTCTTCGAGCTGCGCCTGAAGTTCGGTAAGGAACTTGTCCACCACACTCTTGATGACCTCATGGCTGAGGCGACCAAACTGGATAATGGTGTCCAGGCGGTTGCGGAATTCAGGCGTGAAGCTCTTCTTGATCACTTCCATCGCATCGGACGAATGGTCCTGATGGGTGAAACCGATCGAAGCGCGAGCCGCGGTTTCGGCGCCGGCGTTGGTGGTCATGATGATGATCACATTGCGGAAATCCGCCTTGCGCCCGTTGTTGTCGGTCAGCGTACCGTGATCCATGACCTGCAGGAGCAGGTTGAAGACTTCCGGATGCGCCTTCTCGATTTCATCGAGCAAGAGCACGCAATGCGGCTGCTTGGTGATGGCCTCGGTCAGCAGGCCGCCCTGGTCGAAACCGACATATCCCGGAGGCGCACCAATCAGACGCGATACGGTGTGACGCTCCATGTACTCGGACATGTCGAAGCGAACCAGCTCGATCCCCATCGCCTTGGCCAATTGCCGTGCGGCCTCGGTCTTGCCGACACCGGTGGGACCTGCGAACAGGAAAGAACCCACTGGTTTGTCCGGCGACTTGAGTCCGGCGCGAGACAACTTGATGGCGGTGGACAGCGAATCGATGGCTGCATCCTGACCGAACACGGTCAGCTTCAGGTCACGCTCCAGATTACGCAGCAGCTCCTTGTCGGAACTGGTGACGTGCTTGGGCGGAATCCGCGCGATTTTCGCCACGATGTCTTCGACCTGTGGCACTTCGATGCGCTTGACGCGCTTCTCCACTGGCTGAAGCCGCTGATAGGCACCCGCCTCGTCGATAACATCAATGGCCTTGTCCGGCATATGCCGGTCATTGATATAGCGCGAGGCCAGCTCAGCAGCGGCGCGCAGGGCTTCATCGCTGTATTCGATATTGTGGTGCAGTTCGAAACGCCCCTTCAGCCCACGCAGGATACCGATGGTGTCTTCCACCGAAGGCTCCGACACATCGACTTTCTGGAAACGCCGGGCCAGGGCACGGTCTTTTTCGAAGATCCCGCGAAATTCCTGGAACGTGGTCGAACCGATGCAACGGATATCACCCGAAGACAGCAGCGGCTTGAGCAGGTTCGAGGCATCCATGACCCCACCGGACGCGGCACCGGCACCAATGATGGTGTGGATTTCGTCGATGAACAGGATCGCCTGCGGACGCTTTTTCAGCTCGCCCAGCAATGCCTTGAAGCGCTTCTCGAAATCACCGCGGTACTTGGTGCCCGCCAGCAAGGCCCCCAGATCGAGGGAATACACCACACTGTTGGCGAGCAGGTCCGGCACCTGGTTATCAACGATGCGCTTGGCCAGGCCTTCGGCGATCGCAGTCTTGCCCACGCCCGCCTCGCCCACCAGCAGCGGATTGTTCTTGCGGCGTCGGGCCAGGATCTGCGCGACCCGCTCGACTTCCGCCTCGCGTCCGACCAGTGGATCGATACGCCCCTGGCGCGCCAGTTCATTCAGATTGCTGGCATAGGCGTCCAGCGGATTGCCCGAAGAAGAAGACTCACCGCCCTCGTCATCCTGCATATCCTGTTCACCTTCGGAGTGATCGCCGTGCCCAGGTACCTTGGAAATGCCATGGGCGATGTAATTGACGACATCGATGCGCGCAACACTCTGCTGCTTGAGCAGGAAAACCGCCTGGCTTTCCTGTTCGCTGAAGATGGCGACCAGCACGTTGGCGCCGGTCACTTCACGCTTACCCGAGCTCTGTACATGAAAGACAGCACGCTGCAGGACACGCTGGAAGCCCAGGGTTGGCTGGGTTTCGCGATCCTCGTCATGAACGGGGATCAATGGCGTGGTGGAGTCGATGAACTCCTGCAAATCATGCTTGAGTTTATCGAGGTTTGCGCCGCAGGCACGCAAAACGGTGGCGGCAGCCTCGTTATCCAATAGGGCCAGCAGCAGGTGCTCGACGGTCATGAATTCATGACGCTTCGAACGAGCCTCCTTGAAGGCAAGATTGAGGGTGACTTCGAGCTCGCGGTTTAACATAGCTTCACCTCATACCCAAGTGGTCGGCGTTAACCGTCCTTCTCGATTTCACAGAGTAGCGGATGCTGGCTTTCCCGGGCGTACTGGTTGACCTGCATGGCCTTCGTCTCGGCGATGTCGCGGGTAAACACTCCACATACTGCCCGTCCCTCTGTATGGACGGCCAGCATGACCTTGGTCGCCAGCTCGCGATTCAGGTTAAAAAACACCTCGAGCACTTCGACGACGAAATCCATCGGTGTGTAGTCATCGTTGAACAAAACCACCTTGTACATCGGTGGCGCCTGTAATGCAGGCTTTGCTTCCTGAACAGCAATGCCTGCGGAATCGTCGTCATGTAGATCCGGGCGATCCTGATTGAATGTTAGTCGAATCTGGCTGATTGCATGCATGGAAAGAAAGGTTCGTTTAGTTGGCAAATACAGTGATGGGGGCGCTTGTAGGCGATTTCAACCACGTTCGCCGGGTCACCTTGACTATCGGGAAAACGGTGTTACAACCAATAGAGCCCATCGTGGGTTAAAAAGGTCCGTGGAATCGATCCTGTTTTCCAAGATTAGCCTGCGGATGGATTGGATGATACTCCACTGACGGAGTGTGTTGCAGAGGGATATGGCCTATGTCGGTCGTCAAGATGAGTGGCAAAGTCAAATGGTTCAACAATGCCAAGGGCTACGGTTTCATTATCGCAAACGGCAGGGATGAAGACCTTTTCGCCCATTACTCGGCGATTCAGATGGATGGCTATAAAACCCTGAGAGCCGGACAACGCGTCACGTTCGAAGTCATCCAGGGGCCCAAGGGCCTGCACGCGGTCAATATTGCACCCGACACCGTCGAAGATACCTCTTGCGCTACCCCCGTCAATGCCATGACCACTGAAGCCCATTGATCGGCACAAGCCTCCCCTGACAACAACAATGCCCGACTCGATCACTCGAGCCGGGCATTTTTTTGCTGACTGCCGATCCGCTTACATGTGCGAGATCAGTGCATCACCGAAGGCCGAGGAAGACAACAGCGTAGCGCCGTCCATCAGGCGCTCGAAGTCATAGGTCACGGTCTTGGCGGAAATCGCGCCGTTGGTGCCCTTGATGATCAGGTCGGCCGCTTCGGTCCACCCCATGTGTCGCAGCATCATTTCCGCCGACAGGATCAGCGAACCCGGGTTGACCTGGTCCTTGCCGGCATACTTGGGTGCCGTGCCGTGGGTGGCTTCGAACATCGCCACGGTGTCGGACAGGTTGGCGCCCGGTGCAATACCAATGCCCCCCACTTCCGCCGCCAGGGCGTCGGAGAGGTAGTCGCCGTTGAGGTTCAGGGTCGCGATCACATCGTATTCGGCCGGGCGCAGCAGGATTTGCTGGAGCATGGCATCGGCGATAGCGTCCTTGACGATGACGTTCTTGCCGGTTCTCGGGTTCTTGAACTGCATCCAAGGCCCACCGTCGAGCAGGGTCGCGCCGAATTCCTCGGCCGCCACTTCGTAGGCCCACTCCTTGAAGGCACCTTCGGTGAACTTCATGATGTTGCCTTTATGCACGATGGTCAGCGAATCGCGATCGTTATCCACTACATATTGCAAGGCCTTGCGGGCCAGACGCTGAGTGCCCTGCTTGGAAACCGGCTTGACGCCGATGCCGCAATTCTCGTCGAAACGGATCTTGGTAACGCCCATTTCTTCTTTCAGGAACTTGATGACCTTGGTGGCTTCGGGCGAACCGGCTTTCCACTCGATACCGGCGTAGATGTCTTCGGAGTTCTCACGGAAGATCGTCATGTCCACGTCGCCAGGCTTCTTGACCGGGCTTGGCACGCCTTCGAACCAGCGCACCGGACGCAGGCATACATACAAATCGAGCTGCTGGCGCAGGGCGACGTTCAGCGAGCGAATACCACCACCGACCGGCGTGGTCAGCGGGCCCTTGATGGAAACCACGTAGTCTTTGACCGCGTCCAGGGTTTCCTGGGGCAGCCAGGTGTCCTGGTCGTAAACCTGAGTTGCTTTCTCACCGGCGTAGACTTCCATCCAGGAAATCTTGCGCTTGCCGCCATAGGCCTTCTGAACCGCAGCGTCCACCACCTTGATCATGACCGGGCTGATATCGACGCCAATGCCGTCGCCTTCAATGAAGGGGATGATCGGGTTGTCGGGAACATTAAGAGAATGGTCTGCATTGACGGTGATTTTGTCACCGACGGCTGGAACCTGAATCTTTTGATACCCCATGCTGAACTCCATTGCTTGGATTGAACATCTGGCTGCGTTCGAGCGTACCCCAGTTGTATCGGCGCGCAAACCCTACGTTAGGCTCATCCGGGGAAAAGCGTTGCAGTTCGCGGTGTACAACCCTGAAAAATAAGGGAAAAGCGCCAAACGTGAGCATAGTCTGCTCCTCTAGCACTGCGACGTTTAGACCAATGGACGAGTACGCAAGTATATGAACCATCGGCAGATCGCCAGCTACCTATGTATAATGCCGCCGCTGACCACAGGGTCACGACGGCTGATGGCTCTATCACAAGACTTTCGGCCCGTTGAAAGCCGGACCGTTACCGCGGCCCGACCGCTTGACGCTCGACTGATGCACCCAACATCACCGCGAAGAAACCTCGACATTCGACTCACGGATGACTTTGAACGAACGCGCTTACCCGGCGCCCCTCGAGTTTCTGCGCATGCTTTAGCAAAGAAGAGAGTTAATCCGAATATGCCCACCCGCTCGAAGATCATCTACACCTTCACCGACGAAGCTCCCGCCCTCGCCACCTATTCGCTGCTGCCGATCGTCGAAGCCTTTACCGCCTCGGCCGACATCGCCGTGGAAACCCGCGATATCTCCCTTGCAGGGCGCATCCTGGCCAGCTTCCCCGAGCAACTGGGTGACAAAGCCGTCGCCGACCACCTCGCCGAACTGGGCGACCTGGCCGTGACGCCTGAAGCTAACATCATCAAGCTGCCGAACATCAGCGCCTCGGTGCCGCAACTGCAGGCCGCGATCAAGGAATTGCAGGCCCAGGGCTATGCACTGCCGGACTACCCGGAAACCGTGACCAGCGACGCCGAGAAAGACGCACGCGCCCGCTACGACAAGGTCAAGGGCAGCGCCGTGAACCCGGTCCTGCGTGAAGGCAACTCCGACCGCCGCGCACCGCTGTCGGTCAAGAACTACGCGCGCAAGCACCCGCACAAAATGGGCGCCTGGGCAGCCGACTCCAAGTCTCATGTGGCCCACATGAGCACCGGTGATTTCTACGGCAGCGAAAAAGCCGCCCTGATCGACGCCGCCGGCAGCGTGAAAATCGAGCTGATCGCTCAGGACGGCACTGCCACTGTCCTGAAAGAAAAAACCACCGTACAAGCCGGTGAGATCCTCGACTGCGCCGTGATGAGCAAGAACGCCCTGCGCGACTTCATCGCCGCTGAAATCGAAGACGCCAAGCAAAAAGGCGTCCTGCTGTCGGTCCACCTCAAGGCCACCATGATGAAGGTCTCCGACCCGATCATGTTCGGTCAGATCGTCGCCGAGTTCTACAAAGACGCCCTGGCCAAGCACGCACAAGTGCTGGAGCAGATCGGCTTCAACCTGAACAACGGCATCGGCGACCTGTACGCCCGCATCAAGGCCTTGCCGGCCGAGCAGCAGGCGCAGATCGAAGCCGACATCCAGGCGGTCTACGCGGCGCGCCCATCCCTGGCGATGGTCAACTCCGATAAAGGCATCACCAACCTGCACGTACCGAGCGATGTCATCGTCGACGCCTCGATGCCGGCCATGATCCGTGACTCCGGCAAGATGTGGGGCACCGACGGCCAGTTGCACGACACCAAGGCCGTGATCCCGGATCGCTGCTACGCCACCATCTACCAGGCGGTGATCGAGGACTGCAAGCAACACGGTGCCTTCGATCCGACCACCATGGGCAGCGTGCCGAACGTCGGCCTGATGGCCAAGAAAGCCGAAGAATACGGTTCCCACGACAAGACCTTCCAGATCAAGGCCGACGGCGTGGTCCGTGTTTCGGACAATACCGGTCGCACCCTGCTGGAGCAGAACGTCGAGGCGGGCGATATCTTCCGCATGTGCCAGACCAAGGACGCGCCGATCCAGGATTGGGTCAAGCTGGCCGTCAACCGTGCCCGCGCCAGCAGCACCCCGGCGATTTTCTGGCTGGACCCGATGCGCGCCCATGACGGCGTGGTGATCGAGAAAGTCCAGGCTTACCTGAAGAACCACGACACTGCCGGCCTGGACATCCGCATCATGTCGCCGGTCGACGCGATGAAATTCACCCTGGCCCGCACCCGCGAAGGCAAGGACACCATCTCGGTGACCGGCAACGTACTGCGCGACTACCTGACCGACCTGTTCCCGATCATGGAACTGGGCACCAGCGCCAAGATGCTGTCGATCGTGCCGCTGATGAACGGCGGTGGCCTGTTCGAAACCGGCGCCGGCGGTTCGGCACCCAAGCACGTTCAGCAGTTGCTGGAAGAAAACTTCCTGCGCTGGGATTCCCTGGGCGAGTTCCTGGCCCTGGCCGCGTCCCTCGAACACCTGGGCGTGACCTACAACAACCCTAAAGCCCTGGTGCTGGCCAAGACCCTGGATCAGGCTACCGGTGAGTTCCTGGACCGCAACAAGTCGCCTTCGCGCAAGGTCGGCGGCATCGACAACCGCGGCAGCCACTTCTACCTGACCCTGTTCTGGGCCCAGGCATTGGCCGCGCAAAACGACGACGCAGCCCTCAAGGCCCAGTTCACTGCCCTGGCCAAGACACTGACCGACAACGAAGAAAAAATCGTTGCCGAGCTCAATGCCGTCCAAGGCAAACCGGTGGACATCGGCGGTTACTACTTCGCCAACCCGGAGCTGACCAGCAAGGCCATGCGCCCAAGCAACACCTTCAACGCGGCGATTGCTGCGCTGGTGTAAGGTTGTAAAGGAACACCACAAACCCCGGCCCTGGTGCCGGGGTTTGTGTTTCCAGACACAACGCATCCCCCCGTGGGAGCGAGCCTGCTCGCGATAGCGGTATAACATTCAACACTGACGCTGACTGACACACCGCTATCGCGAGCAGGCTCGCTCCCACATTTGACCGTGTTCAACCTTTGAATCGAGAACGCTTCATGGACTGGAACCCCCACATCACCGTCGCCACCATCGTCGAAGACAACGGCCGCTTCCTGATGGTGGAAGAATCCAAGGGCGGACGAGCGGTGCTCAACCAGCCTGCAGGCCACCTGGACCCGAACGAAACCCTGATCGAAGCCGCCGTGCGCGAAACCCTGGAAGAAACCGGCTGGGACGTCGAACCTACCAGCGTGGTGGGCATTTACCTGTACACCGCCCCCAGCAATGGCGTGACCTACCAACGGGTCTGTTTCGCCGCCAAGGCCTTGAACCACCGTCCGGACTATCCACTGGATGATGGCATCCTGGGCGCCAAGTGGCTGACCCGCAACGAGTTGCTCGAACAGCGTGAACACTGGCGCAGCGAGCTGATCATCCGTTGCATCGACGATTATCTGGCCGGTCATCGCCACAGTCTGACACTGATCCGTCCTTCTCTTTAGCCTTGCGCGTCCGGGCCTGATAGAATCGCGTCCTTTTTCAAGACACTCATTGAACTGCTATGCGTGATCCAGCCCCTTCTGACACCACCAACAAGCGCGTCATTGTCGGCATGTCCGGCGGCGTGGACTCTTCCGTTTCCGCCCTTCTGCTGATCGAGCAGGGTTATGAGGTGGAAGGCCTGTTCATGAAGAACTGGGAAGAAGACGACGGAACCGAATACTGCACCGCCATGGACGACCTGGCGGACGCCCAGGCCGTCTGCGACAGGATCGGCATCAAGCTGCACACCGCCAACTTCGCCGCCGAGTACTGGGACAACGTGTTCGAGCACTTCCTGGCCGAATACAAGGCCGGTCGTACGCCGAACCCGGACATCCTCTGCAACCGGGAAATCAAGTTCAAGGCGTTCCTCGACTACGCCATGATGCTCGGCGCTGACCTGATCGCTACCGGTCACTATGTGCGCCGCCGCGACATCGACGGCCGCACCGAACTGCTCAAGGGCCTGGACCCGAACAAGGACCAGAGCTACTTCCTGCACGCCGTCGGCGGCGTGCAGATCGCCAAGACCCTGTTCCCGGTGGGCGAGCTGGAAAAGCCGCAAGTGCGCGCGATCGCCGAAAAACACGCCCTGGCCACCGCCAAGAAGAAAGATTCCACCGGCATCTGCTTTATCGGCGAGCGGCGTTTCAGCGACTTCCTCAAGCAGTACCTGCCGGCCCAGCCAGGCGAAATCAAGACCACCGAAGGCGAAGTCATCGGCCGCCACCATGGCCTGATGTACCACACCATCGGCCAGCGCCAGGGCCTGGGCATCGGCGGGCTGAAGGACGCCGGTGAAGAGCCGTGGTACGTGCTGGTCAAGGACCTGGAGCACAACGAGCTGATCGTCGGCCAGGGCAACGACCATCCGTGGTTGTTCTCCCGCGCCCTGCTCGCCTCCGACATCTATTGGGTCAACCCGATCGACCTCAGCCAACCGCGCCGTCTGACGGCCAAGGTTCGCTACCGCCAGAGTGATCAGCCCTGCATGCTGGAAAAAACCGCCACGGGCTATCGCGCGACGTTCGATGACCCACAACGAGCAGTCACACCCGGCCAGTCCGTGGTGTTCTACGACGGGGAAATCTGCCTGGGCGGCGGCGTGATCGAAGTCGCAGAGCCCTGGAGCAGCAAGGCATGAGCCCGACCCAGGAGCAACTGACGGCATTGGGCGGGGTGTTTCTCGCCGCCGTGCTGGTGGATCGGATCGCCAAGACCGGCCAAGCCACCGAAGCGGGCCTGAGCTGCATGCTCGGCAGCCTGCTGATTCGTGATCCCAAGGACACACTTGAAGTCTATGGCGGCGATGACCTGAACCTGCGCGAGGGTTATCGCGCACTGATCGGCGCCCTGGAGCGCGACCCCAGCACTCTGCAACGCGAGCCGCTGCGCTACGCCCTGTCGATGCTGGGCCTGGAACGTCAATTGGCCAAGCGCGACGACCTGCTGGATACCATCGGCAATCGCCTGCCGCAGATTCAGTCCCAGGTTGAACACTTCGGTCCCGCCCACGAAAACGTCATCGCCGCTTGCGGTGCGCTGTACCAGGACACCCTGAGCACCTTGCGCCAGCGCATCCAGGTACACGGCGACATGCGCAATCTGCAACAACCGAGCAATGCCTCGAAGATCCGCGCCCTGTTACTGGCCGGAATTCGCTCGGCGCGGTTGTGGCGGCAGTTGGGTGGTCATCGCTGGCAGCTGGTGATCAGCCGACGCAAATTGCTGAAAGAGCTTTACCCGTTGATGCGCAACGAATAAGTCGCCTCAACCCGTTTTTTTTGTGGCGAGGGAGCTTGCTCCCGCTGGACTGCAACGCAGTCCTTTGAGTCCGGCTGATCCAGCGGACTGCCTGGACTCAGGGCCGCTTCGCGCCCCAGCGGGAGCAAGCTCCCTCGCCACAGGTGGTAAATAGTGTTCCGTTACGCGTAATACGCCGGTCAGTTGGCGACGGACCGGCGATTGTTTTCATGTATGATACGCGCCCCATTTCGTTGCCCGACTGTCCGAGAACACCCCATGCAGCTTTCTTCGCTCACTGCGGTTTCCCCTGTTGACGGCCGCTACGCCGGCAAAACCCAGGCCCTGCGCCCGATTTTCAGCGAGTACGGCCTGATCCGCGCTCGCGTCCTGGTTGAAGTGCGCTGGCTCCAGCGCCTTGCCGCTCACCCTGGCATTGCCGAAGTCCCGGCGTTTTCCGCGCAAGCCAACGCGGTGCTGAACGCCCTGGCTGAAAACTTTGTGCTGGAGCACGCCGAGCGCGTCAAAGAGATCGAGCGCACCACCAACCACGACGTCAAAGCCATTGAATACCTGCTCAAGGAGCAGGCGGCCAAGCTGCCGGAACTGGCCAACGTCAGCGAATTCATCCACTTTGCCTGCACCAGCGAGGACATCAACAACCTGTCCCACGCCCTGATGCTGCGCGAAGGCCGTGATGACGTGATGCTGCCGCTGATGCGCCAGACCGCCCAGGCCATCCGCGAGTTGGCAATCCGCTTCGCCGACGTACCGATGCTATCGCGCACCCATGGTCAACCGGCTTCGCCGACCACCCTGGGCAAGGAACTGGCGAACGTGGTGTACCGCCTGGAGCGCCAGATCGCCCAGGTCGCCGCCGTGCCACTGCTGGGCAAGATCAACGGCGCCGTGGGCAACTACAACGCGCACCTGTCGGCCTACCCGGACATCGACT
Organism: Pseudomonas sp. JL2; assembly: GCF_031570495.1. Lineage (NCBI taxonomy): Bacteria > Pseudomonadati > Pseudomonadota > Gammaproteobacteria > Pseudomonadales > Pseudomonadaceae > Pseudomonas > Pseudomonas sp. JL2. The sequence goes on along the minus strand of NZ_JAKUDH010000009.1, from coordinate 23,191 downwards.
GGGAAGCCAACGCCCGCGCCTTCATCGAAGACGAGCTGGGCCTGAGCTTCAACCCGTACACCACCCAGATCGAACCGCACGACTACATTGCCGAGCTGTTCGATGCGATCGCCCGTTTCAACACCATCCTGATCGACTTCGACCGTGACATCTGGAGCTACATCTCCCTGGGTTATTTCAAGCAGCGCACCATCGCTGGCGAAATCGGTTCCTCGACCATGCCGCACAAGGTCAACCCGATCGACTTCGAAAACTCCGAAGGCAACCTGGGCATCGCCAACGCGCTGTTCCAGCACCTGGCGAGCAAGCTGCCGATCTCCCGCTGGCAGCGCGACCTGACCGACTCCACAGTGCTGCGCAACCTGGGCGTGGGCTTTGCCCACAGCGTCATTGCCTATGAAGCCAGCCTCAAGGGCATCAGCAAGCTGGAACTCAACGAGCAGAAAATCGCCGCCGACCTGGACGCCTGCTGGGAAGTCCTGGCCGAGCCGATCCAGACCGTGATGCGTCGCTACAACATCGAAAACCCGTATGAAAAGCTCAAAGAACTGACCCGTGGCAAGGGCATCAGTCCTGAAGCGTTGCAGACTTTCATTGATGGCCTGGACATGCCTGCCGAGGCCCGCGCCGAGCTGAAAAAGCTCACGCCGGCCAACTACATCGGCAACGCAGCGGCACAAGCCAAGCGCATCTGATCCACCGTTTTGCCCTGAGACGCCCGGCCGCGCCGGGCGTTTTTATTCGCGTCTGAAAAGTATATTTTTTCAATAGGTTACACATGAATCCTGATATTCCTCTGCAACTCTTGGGCGGCATCACGGCACGGGAGTTCCTGCGCGACTACTGGCAGAAAAAACCACTGCTGATCCGCCAGGCGATTCCAGACTTCCAAAGCCCGATCGATGCCGACGAACTGGCCGGCCTGGCCCTGGAAGAAGAAATCGAATCGCGCTTGGTCATCGAGCACGGCGAACGTCCTTGGGAATTGCGTCGCGGCCCGTTTGCCGAAGACGAATTCAGCAAATTGCCGGAGCGCGAGTGGACCCTGCTGGTGCAAGCTGTCGATCAATTCGTACCCGAAGTCAGTGAACTGCTGGAAAACTTCCGTTTCCTGCCGAGCTGGCGCATCGACGATGTGATGATCAGCTTCGCCGCCCCGGGTGGCAGCGTCGGTCCGCATTTCGACAATTACGATGTGTTCCTGCTGCAGGGCCATGGCCAGCGCAACTGGAAAATCGGCCAGATGTGCGACTCCGAGAGCCCGCTGCTGCAACACGCCGACCTGCGCATCCTCGCCGACTTCGAGGCCACCGACGAGTGGACCCTGGAACCGGGCGACATGCTTTACCTGCCGCCACGCCTGGCGCACTGCGGCGTGGCCGTGGATGACTGCATGACCTACTCGGTAGGCTTCCGCGCGCCGAGCGCCGCCGAAGTGCTGACCCACTTCACCGACTTCCTCAGCCAGTTCCTGCCGGACGAAGAACGCTACACCGACGCCGATGCGCGCCCGGTGGCCGACCCGCACCAGATCCAGCACGACGCCCTCGATCGCCTCAAGGGCCTGCTGGCCGAGCACATGAGCGACGAGCGCCTGCTGCTGACCTGGTTCGGCCAGTTCATGACCGAGCCGCGCTACCCGGAGCTGGTGGTAGGTCCGGAACTGGAAGAAGACGACCTGCTGGCCGGCCTGGAACAGGGCGCAGTGATCATCCGCAACCCAAGCGCCCGCCTGGCCTGGTCGGAAGTCGATGATGACCTGCTGCTGTTTGCCAGCGGCCAGAGCCGTTATCTGCCGGGCAAGCTGCGCGACCTGCTGAAAATGATCTGCGCCGCCGATGCCTTGCACAGCGAAAACCTCGGCCCGTGGCTGGCCGACGAAGACGGTCGCGGCCTGATCTGCGAGCTGGTCAAGCAAGGCAGCCTGGGGTTCGCTGATGAATAAAATCCACGTTCGTGTCGCAGACTGGCAAAAGGATAACGCCGAGATCCGGCGCATTCGTGAGACTGTGTTCATTGCCGAGCAGTCCGTCCCGCCTGAACTGGAATGGGATGCCGATGACCAGAGCGCGGTGCATTTTCTGGCGTTTGAAGGCGACTTCCCCATCGGCACCGCGCGCCTGTTGACTGACGGCCATATCGGTCGCGTCTCGGTCCTCAAGGACTGGCGCGGCCTGAAGGTGGGTGACGCGCTGATGCACGCCGTGATCGCCGAAGCCGAGAAGCGCGGGCTCAAGCAGCAGATGCTCAGCGCCCAGGTGCATGCCACGCCGTTCTACGAGCGGCTGGGTTTTGCCGTGGTCAGCGAGGAGTTCCTGGAAGCCGGGATTCCTCATGTGGACATGGTTCGCCATTCGACCTGACCCCTGTGGCGAGGGAGCTTGCTCCCGCTGGGCTGCGCAGCAGCCCTGTATTTTGGGGTCGCTTCGCGACCCAGCGGGAGCAAGCTCCCTCGCCACAAAAGCATCATGCAGCACCACAAAACGCCCCGCCATCCACCGATGCCGGGGCGTTTTGCCGTCTAACATTCAACTTGCCCCACCCCAGGCCGACAAACTGGCAATATCAAGCCTTTGTCTCGCGGAGAAATGGACATGTCCTTACGCACCCTGCTCGCCACCCTGCTGCTCGGCTGCAGCCTGTCGGTGATGGCCGCTACTGAAATCGTCCCGCTGAACTACCGAACCAGCGCCGACCTGTTGCCGGTGGCGCAGAATTTCATCGGCAAGGACGGCCAGGTCAGCGCCTATGGCAACCAACTGATCGTCAATGCCGAGCCCAGTAAAATCGAGGAGCTCAAGGCATTTCTCGCCCAACTGGACACCGCCCCCAAGCGCCTGCTGATCACGGTCGACACCAACGAAAACAACTTGCAGGGCGACCAGGGCTATTCGATCAACGGCGCCGCTCCCAGCCAGACCCGCATCATCAACCGCAGCACCGCCAGCCGCGAAGGCGGCGTGCAGCAGGTACAAGCCAGCGAAGGCCAGCCGGCGCTGATTCAGGTCGGCCAGAGCGTGCCGTTCACCAGCACCCAGACCGACACCTACGGCCGCCTGCAAAGCCAGACCGAATACCGCAACGTCACCCAAGGCTTTTATGTCACGGCCAGCGTCACCGGCGAGACCGTTCATCTGAACATCAGTACCAACCGTGACCGCATGAGCCAGGAACGTCCCGATGTAGTGAACGTTCAAAGTACCGACACAACGGTCAGCGGCCGCTTGGGTGAATGGATCACCCTGGCCGGGGTCAATCGCCAGACTCAGGCCGATAAACAGGGGCTGAGCCGCAGCTACTCGACCCAAGGCCGGGACGACATGATTCTGCGGGTCAAGGTGGATACCCTGAACTGAAGCACCAAAAACTGACTGACGAGTCGTATTAGACCAAAGATGTAGTGCTATAAAAAAAGCACTACAAAACGTTTGACGAGCCAAAAAACCGAAGGCATGATGGCCTCGCTCCCGCTAATCAGGGGCCCTGGCAAGGGCCTTCGGGTCGACGCTTGCAACTACCCTGCGAGCCGATTCGTGTCTGTACCGCCCACAAGGTGTGTTTGACGAGGTTGCGACTGGAACGAAGTTGTCCCGAGGGACGGAAGCGTAACTAGGTAACCCGGCATCACTCTGAGTTCGTATAAAGGCCCACGACGCCCGAATGCGCCCGCAGTTCGCCTCTACCTGCTCACTTTCCCCTCGAGCCCATCGTTCATCCCGTCGCCTCCCCGCCTGAACCGACTTGACCGTCCAACCCCTGGTCGGCAGGAGCAGGAATTTTCCACCCCAGACCTATGCGACGAGGTTTATCTCCATGGCACTGACACGCGAACAGCAAATTGCAGCCCTTGAAAAAGATTGGGCTGAAAACCCGCGCTGGAAAGGCGTGAAGCGCAATTACTCCGCTGCTGACGTCGTCCGTCTGCGTGGCTCGGTTCAACCTGAGCACACTTTTGCGAAAATGGGCGCCGAGAAACTGTGGAACCTGGTCACCCAGGGCGCCAAGCCAGCCTTCCGTCCCGAGAAAGATTTCGTCAACTGCATGGGCGCCCTGACCGGCGGCCAGGCTGTACAGCAAGTCAAGGCCGGTATCCAGGCGATCTACCTGTCGGGCTGGCAAGTGGCTGCGGACAACAACTCCGCCGAGTCGATGTACCCGGACCAGTCGCTGTACCCGGTGGATTCGGTTCCAACCGTGGTCAAGCGCATCAACAACTCGTTCCGTCGTGCCGACCAGATCCAGTGGAAAGCCGGCAAGAACCCAGGCGACGAAGGCTACATCGACTACTTCGCGCCAATCGTGGCCGACGCTGAAGCCGGTTTCGGCGGCGTACTGAACGCCTACGAGCTGATGAAGAGCATGATCGAAGCAGGCGCCGCCGGCGTTCACTTCGAAGACCAACTGGCTTCGGTGAAGAAATGCGGCCACATGGGCGGCAAAGTATTGGTCCCGACCCAGGAAGCCGTGCAGAAGCTCACCGCTGCCCGCCTGGCCGCCGACGTTGCCGGCGTACCGACCATCATCCTGGCCCGTACCGACGCCAACGCCGCTGACCTGCTGACTTCCGACTGCGACCCGTACGACCAGCCGTTCGTGACCGGCACCCGCACCCAGGAAGGCTTCTACAAGGTTCGCGCCGGTCTCGACCAGGCGATCGCCCGTGGCCTGGCCTACGCGCCGTACGCCGACCTGATCTGGTGCGAAACCGCCAAGCCGGACCTGGACGAGGCGCGCCGCTTCGCCGAAGCGATCAAGAAGGAATACCCGGACCAACTGCTGTCGTACAACTGCTCGCCTTCCTTCAACTGGAAGAAAAACCTGGACGACGCGACCATCGCCAAGTTCCAGCGCGAACTGTCCGCCATGGGCTACAAGCACCAGTTCATCACCCTGGCCGGCATTCACAACATGTGGCACAGCATGTTCAATCTGGCGCACGACTACGCCCGCAACGACATGACCGCCTACGTGAAACTGCAAGAGCAGGAGTTCGCTGACGCCGCCAAGGGCTACACCTTCGTGGCTCACCAGCAGGAAGTGGGCACCGGCTACTTCGACGACATGACCACCGTGATCCAGGGCGGCACCTCCTCGGTAACCGCGCTGACCGGCTCCACCGAAGAAGAGCAGTTCCACTGATCCTCGGCATGCCTTGAGTCAACGGCCCTTGCGGACCGAATAAAAGCTAACCGCAAAGCCGACGTTCTACAGCCCCGACTGGTTCGGGGCTTTTTTTCGCCGTTTTTCCAGCTTTCACCAACCGTTGATCGTCAAGGCCATGCGGTTTTTTGGTATGAGTGGGGATCGGAACGACCATTGCTGGAATTACCAGTTGGAGCATGGCCGCCAGAACCCCCCCCCTTTCACACCTTGAAGTGACTGACCAACTGCTGCAACTGGTTACCCAGGCGCGCCAATTCGATGCTGGAGGCTGCGGTTTCTTCGCTGGCTGAGGCGGTCTGTTCGGATACATCGCGCACACTCAGGACACTGCGACTGATTTCCTCGGCCACCGAGCTTTGTTGCACCGCGGCGGCGGCAATCTGTTGGTTCATGGCCTGAATGCCAGAAACCGCCTGGGTGATGTTGCCCAGGGATGTGCCGGCCTTGCATGCCAATTCCACGCTGCTGTCGGTCAGTTCACGGCTGCTCTGCATAATGCTCGATACCTGACGCGTGCCGCTCTGCAAGCCCGCCACCAGGCTCTCGATCTCTTCGGTGGAATGCTGGGTACGCTGGGCCAGCCCACGTACTTCGTCGGCGACCACGGCAAAACCGCGCCCGGCGTCACCCGCGCGAGCGGCCTCAATGGCGGCGTTAAGGGCCAGCAAGTTGGTCTGCTCAGCCACCGCCCTGATCACGTCCATGATCTTGCCGATGCGACCGCTTTCTTGCTCCAGCTCGTTCATGGCGTCGACTGAGCGCCCGACCTCGCTGGCCAAGCGCTCGATCTGAACGATGGCTTGCGCGACCACTTGGTCGCCAATACGGGCTTGTGCATCGGCCTCTGAGGCGGCTGCGCGAGCCTGTTCGGCATTACGCGCGACTTCATGCACGGTAACCGACATTTCGTGCATGGCGGTCGCCACCTGATCGGTCTCGATCTTCTGACTATTGACCCCGGCACTGGTCTGCTCAGTAACAGCCGATAGCTCTTCGGCGGCACTGGCGATTTGGGTGACACCATCGCGGATGCCACCGATCAGGTCGCGCAAGGTGCTGCCCATACGCTGAATACCCTGCTGCAAAACACCCAGCTCATCACGACGAGTCACGATCATGTGTTGCGTGAGGTCGCCTGCCGCAATGCGATCGACCACAGCCAATGTGTCTTGCAACGGCCGTGTAATCTGGCGGGTGATGATCAGGGCGGCGAAAATCCCCAACAACATCGCCAAGGCAGTACAGCTCAGCTGCAGAATGCGAGCCTGGGCGCTGTCTTCGTCACGGGACGCCAGTTGGCTGGCATACATTTCGTCAGACAGACGGGTGATGGTTTCACCCAAATCGGTGGTGTCCTGCACAGCCTTGCCTATGGCCTGATTACTGGCCGTGAAGTCCTGTACCGAACGACGGTAAGCAATCAGCGCGGTTTCCAACTGCTTGATGGTGTCGGCATAGGTTGGGCCGAAAGCGCTGTTGAGCGCTTCAATGCTCTTGAACGCATTTTCGAGCTGGCGGGTGGCGGCTTGTTCGGTGGCGCTGTTGGGGTTGCCGGTATAGCCACGCACTTCATAACGCACCAGCGCCACGTCCTCTTTGGCCTTGAGAATGAGCTTGTAAAGGTCAAAGCGGCGCTCATCCGAGGCGGGCAGTGCTTCCACGTCAGCGATGACCCTGGCAATCAGCGCGGCGCCCTTGACCGCATTGACGCCCATTTCCTTGCGCATGGCTGCGTCATTGCGATAAGCCTCGCGCATCGTATTGAGTGCCACTTGATACTGCGTGCTGGCCTGCTCGATCAGAGCAAGTTTCTTCAGGTTTTCCGGTTTTCTCAGTTCTTTTGCGAGGCTTTTCTGCTGGGCGACAAACTGCTCCAGCGACGCCTGGATCAATGCACCTTTTTGTTCATCACCCCGGTCCAACTGGTACTGCAAGCGAGCTCTGCGCAGGTGATCAAGGCGGTTGCCCAGTTCGGTAATGCTGGTCATTCGATCCGTGCGCTCGATCATTTTCCCCAGGCTGAACCAGCCGGTCGCAGCGAGAATAGCGGTCAGAAGCAGCACAACAGCAAAGCCCAAAGCCAGCTTGAGCATAACGCTCATATTCGCGATCCAAGAGTTCATGACTTTCCTTTGGTATCAGCCACGAACGATGAAACTGACGCGGCTATCTAAGAAGGGGCCGAAAATCTAACCAGTATTGATATAGATGATTAGATGAATGAAGCATAAAGATAGCCATTTGATATCACCTCTTCAAGACCTTAAACCCAACCTCGTGCCGTTTTTTTGCTCGCACGACGGTGGTCGCTTAAACACGAAATTCCCTGGCCATAGGATTTGCGCGGGGTTAGCTGAGCGACATTGATCGGACGCCCACGGCTTTTTTGAGCCGTTTTTTTTCAAGCAATCTACTCTGTAGGAGCTAGCCTGCATCTGTGGGTGCCAAGCTTGCCCGTAATGAACGATTGCGCAGTCTGCCTCGGGACAGCGTTGCCGGCATCGCGAGCAAGCTTGGCTCCCACAGGAGCAGTCCCCATGCAGATCCAACCTTCACCGAGCCCGCCCCCCAAAAAAACTGCGGCGCACGGTTAGAAAAATTGATCGAACGCAGTATTGGGCAGTCCGAAAAGGAGTAAAACGTCCGACGCTGACAATTGCAGTAGCGGCAATGTAAGGCTGCCCCTCGGACACAACACTAAGTGCGTAGCAGAAAGGCCGCCACAGATAATAATAATTATCATTTGAAAGCCATTATCATTGTTGCATTCCGCACGAAATATTATTGATCAACAGCCGGCCAACGCCCACGGGGCCGGGGCCGCAGGGTCCTGGAGGTACGCTATGTGCTTATTCCAATAAATAATTTCGCTATAGGAATTTTACTTGCCCGGTGTTTAGCCATAAAATCACCGCGATTGATTGCTGCGACATATCGTCACTGCGTTATTTCTTTTCAAGCTCAGAGACCTTTGCTCTCTGTTAAGGATTTCCAGCATGCCCGAAGCGACAGGACTCATGGCCCACAACTGGGGCTTTGCCATTTTCCTTCTGGGCGTTGTCGGCCTGTGTGCCTTCATGCTCGGCGTGTCGAGCCTGCTCGGGTCAAAAGCCTGGGGCCGCAGCAAAAATGAACCGTTCGAGTCCGGCATGCTGCCTACCGGTGGCGCCCGCTTGCGGCTCTCAGCCAAATTCTATCTGGTCGCGATGCTCTTCGTGATCTTCGATATCGAAGCCCTCTTTCTCTTTGCATGGTCTGTGTCCGTCCGCGAAAGCGGCTGGACCGGATTCGTCGAAGCTCTCGTTTTCATAGCAATTCTGTTGGCAGGTCTTGTCTACCTTTGGCGGGTGGGGGCTCTTGATTGGGCTCCGGAAGGTCGTCGTAAGCGGCAAGCGAAGCTGAAACAATGAGGCTTTGGCAATGCAATACAATCTCACCAGGATCGACCCCGATGCTCCTAACGAGCAGTATCCGATTGGCGAGCGGGAAACCGTTTCCGATCCGTTAGAAGATCAAGTCCACAAAAACATCTTCATGGGCAAGCTCGAAGACGTGCTGAACAACACGGTCAACTGGGGTCGCAAGAACTCCCTGTGGCCGTACAACTTCGGCCTTTCGTGCTGCTACGTGGAAATGACCACCGCCTTCACGGCGCCCCACGACATCGCGCGCTTTGGCGCCGAGGTGATCCGGGCATCGCCGCGCCAGGCGGATTTCATGGTTATTGCCGGGACCTGCTTCATCAAGATGGCGCCGATCATCCAGCGTCTCTACGAGCAAATGCTCGAACCGAAGTGGGTTATCTCCATGGGTTCGTGCGCCAACTCCGGTGGCATGTACGACATCTATTCCGTCGTTCAAGGGGTGGACAAGTTCCTGCCCGTGGACGTCTACGTGCCTGGCTGCCCGCCTCGCCCTGAAGCTTTCCTGCAAGGCTTGATGCTGTTGCAGGAGTCGATTGGCCAGGAGCGTCGCCCACTGTCCTGGGTCGTTGGTGATCAAGGCGTCTATCGCGCCGAGATGCCATCGCAAAAGGAACAGCGTCGCGAACAGCGTATCGCAGTCACCAACCTGCGCAGCCCCGACGAAGTCTGATCCAGCTCTGCTCTGCATAAGAAACGAGAACCTGGCTTCATTCTTTACGTTGACCGAAAGCGATAAATAACCATGACTACAGGCAGTGCTCTGTACATCCCGCCTTACAAGGCAGACGACCAGGATGTGGTCGTCGAACTGAACAACCGTTTTGGCCCCGAGGCGTTCACCGCCCAGCCGACCCGCACCGGCATGCCGGTGCTTTGGGTTGCCCGCGCCAAACTCGTCGAAGTCCTGACTTTCCTGCGCAACCTGCCCAAGCCGTACGTCATGCTCTATGACTTGCATGGCGTGGACGAGCGTCTGCGCACCAAGCGTCAAGGGCTGCCCGACGGCGTCGATTTCACCGTGTTCTATCACCTGATGTCGATCGAACGTAATAGTGACGTGATGATCAAGGTCGCCTTGTCCGAGAGCGACCTCAGCGTGCCGACCGTGACCGGTATCTGGCCGAACGCCAACTGGTACGAACGTGAAGTGTGGGACATGTTCGGGATCGATTTCCCCGGCCACCCGCACCTGACGCGCATCATGATGCCGCCGACCTGGGAAGGTCACCCGCTGCGCAAGGACTTCCCGGCCCGCGCCACCGAGTTCGATCCGTTCAGCCTGTCCCTGGCCAAGCAACAGCTCGAGGAAGAAGCCGCGCGCTTCAAGCCGGAAGACTGGGGCATGAAACGCTCCGGGGCGAACGAGGACTACATGTTCCTCAACCTGGGCCCGAACCACCCTTCGGCCCACGGTGCATTCCGCATCATCCTGCAGCTGGACGGCGAAGAGATCGTCGACTGCGTCCCGGACATCGGTTACCACCACCGTGGCGCCGAGAAAATGGGCGAGCGCCAGTCCTGGCACAGCTACATTCCCTACACCGACCGCATCGATTACCTCGGCGGCGTGATGAACAACCTGCCGTACGTGCTTTCGGTCGAGAAACTGGCCGGGATCAAGGTGCCGGAAAAGGTCGACGTCATCCGCATCATGATGGCCGAGTTCTTCCGGATCACCAGCCACCTGCTGTTCCTGGGTACCTACATCCAGGACGTTGGCGCCATGACCCCGGTGTTCTTCACCTTCACCGACCGCCAGAAGGCCTACACGGTGATCGAAGCCATCACCGGTTTCCGCCTGCACCCGGCCTGGTACCGCATCGGTGGGGTTGCCCACGACCTGCCGCGGGGCTGGGAAAAGCTGGTCAAGGATTTCGTCGAATGGATGCCCAAGCGCCTGGACGAATACACCAAGGCCGCCTTGCAGAACAGCATCCTCAAGGGCCGTACCATCGGGGTCGCCGCCTACAACACCAAAGAGGCCCTGGAATGGGGTGTCACCGGTGCGGGCCTGCGTTCCACCGGTTGCGACTTCGACCTGCGCAAGGCGCGTCCTTACTCCGGCTATGAAAACTTCGAATTCGAAGTACCGCTGGCAGTCAATGGTGATGCCTATGACCGCTGCATGGTTCGCGTCGAGGAGATGCGCCAGAGCATCAAGATCATCGACCAGTGCATGCGCAACATGCCGGAAGGCCCGTACAAGGCGGATCACCCGCTGACCACGCCGCCGCCCAAAGAGCGCACGCTGCAACACATCGAGACCCTGATCACGCACTTCCTGCAGGTTTCGTGGGGCCCGGTCATGCCGGCCAACGAGTCCTTCCAGATGATCGAAGCGACCAAGGGCATCAACAGTTATTACCTGACGAGCGACGGCGGCACCATGAGCTACCGCACCCGGATTCGCACCCCAAGCTTCCCACACCTGCAGCAGATCCCTTCGGTGATCAAAGGCAGCATGGTCGCGGATATGATTGCGTACCTGGGTAGTATCGATTTCGTTATGGCCGACGTGGACCGCTAAGCATGAATAGCACGCTTATCCAGACAGACCGTTTCGCCCTGAGCGAAACCGAGCGCTCGGCCATCGAGCACGAGCTGCATCACTACGAAGACCCGCGCGCGGCGTCGATCGAAGCCCTGAAGATCGTTCAGAAGGAGCGTGGCTGGGTGCCTGACGGCGCGCTCTACGCCATCGGCGAGATCCTCGGCATCCCGGCCAGCGACGTCGAAGGTGTTGCCACCTTCTATAGCCAGATCTTCCGCCAGCCAGTGGGTCGCCACATCATTCGCGTCTGCGACAGCATGGTCTGCTACATCGGCGGCCACGAGTCCGTGGTCGGCGAGATCCAGAACAAGCTGGGCATCGGCCTGGGCCAGACCACCGCAGACGGGCGCTTCACCCTGCTGCCGGTGTGCTGCCTGGGCAACTGCGACAAGGCCCCGGCGCTGATGATCGACGACGACACCTTCGGTGACGTCCAGCCTGACGGCGTCGCCAAACTGCTGGAGGGCTACGTATGACCCTGACTTCCTTCGGGCCCGCCAACCGCATCCAGCGTTCGGCCGAAACCCATCCCCTGACCTGGCGTCTGCGTGACGACGGCGAAGCGGTGTGGCTGGACGAATACCAGGCCAAGAATGGCTACGCCGCCGCGCGCAAGGCATTCACCGACATGGCCCAGGACGACATCGTCCAGACCGTCAAAGACTCCGGCCTCAAGGGTCGCGGCGGTGCCGGCTTCCCCACTGGCGTGAAGTGGGGCCTGATGCCCAAGGACGAGTCCATCAACATCCGCTACCTGCTGTGCAACGCGGATGAAATGGAGCCCAACACCTGGAAAGACCGCATGCTGATGGAGCAACTGCCCCATCTGCTGATCGAAGGCATGCTGATCAGTGCCCGTGCGTTGAAAACCTACCGTGGCTACATCTTCCTGCGCGGCGAATACACCACCGCCGCCAAGCACCTGAACCGTGCCGTGGAAGAAGCCAAGGCCGCTGGCCTCTTGGGCAAGAACATCCTGGGTTCGGGCTTTGATTTCGAGCTGTTCGTCCACACCGGTGCCGGGCGCTACATCTGCGGTGAAGAAACCGCACTGATCAACTCCCTGGAAGGCCGCCGCGCCAACCCGCGTTCCAAGCCGCCCTTCCCTGCCGCCGTCGGCGTGTGGGGCAAGCCGACCTGCGTGAACAACGTCGAGACCCTGTGCAACGTGCCGGCGATCATTGCCGACGGCGTCGACTGGTACAAATCCCTGGCCCGCGACGGCAGCGAAGACATGGGCACCAAGCTCATGGGCTTCTCCGGCAAGGTCAAGAACCCTGGCCTGTGGGAACTGCCATTCGGCGTAACCGGCCGCGAGCTGTTCGAAGACTACGCCGGCGGCATGCGCGACGGTTACAAGCTCAAGTGCTGGCAGCCCGGCGGCGCTGGCACCGGTTTCCTGTTGCCGGAACACCTGGACGCACAGATGTACGCCGGCGGCATCGCCAAAGTGGGCACCCGTATGGGTACCGGTCTGGCCATGGCGGTGGACGACAGCGTCAACATGGTTTCCCTGCTGCGCAACATGGAAGAATTCTTCTCCCGTGAATCGTGCGGTTTCTGCACCCCTTGCCGCGATGGCCTGCCGTGGAGCGTCAAGCTGCTGCGCGCCATTGAAAACGGCGAAGGCCAGGCCGGCGACATCGAGACCCTGCTGGGTCTGGTGGGTTTCCTCGGCCCGGGCAAGACCTTCTGTGCTCATGCACCGGGTGCCGTGGAGCCGTTGGGCAGCGCGATCAAATACTTCCGCTCTGAATTCGAGGCCGGCATCGCGCCAACGCGCGCAGGCGATCTCAATCAGGTGGTCACGCCGACCATGGTCGGCGCGTAACGACGCTTTAAAAGGCGAAGGGTCCGTGCCCTTCGCCTTTCGTCCGATGACGCCTTTGAAAGGCTGTTTGGATTCGGACGAATAACAAGATTCCATTAGCCACGCCCGCTGACACCGGGCCAACGAAGAACTTTGAACCATGGCCACTATCCACGTAGACGGCAAAGAGCTCGAAGTCGATGGCGCAGACAACCTGTTACAGGCATGTCTGTCCCTGGGCCTCGACATCCCTTATTTCTGCTGGCACCCCGCCCTTGGCAGCGTAGGCGCCTGTCGCCAATGCGCGGTCAAGCAGTACACCGACGAAAACGACAAGCGTGGTCGGATCGTCATGTCCTGCATGACCCCCGCCACCGACGGCAGCTGGATCTCCATCGACGACGAAGAAGCGAAAGTGTTTCGCGCCAGCGTCGTCGAATGGCTGATGACCAACCACCCTCACGACTGCCCGGTCTGTGAGGAAGGCGGCCACTGCCACCTGCAAGACATGACGGTGATGACCGGCCACAACGAGCGCCGTTATCGCTTCACCAAGCGCACCCACCAGAACCAGCAACTGGGCCCGTTCATCTCCCACGAGATGAACCGCTGCATCGCCTGCTACCGCTGCGTGCGTTTCTACAAGGACTATGCCGGCGGCACCGACCTGGGCGTGTTCGGCGCCCACGACAACGTGTACTTCGGTCGCGTTGAAGACGGCACCCTGGAAAGCGAGTTCTCCGGCAACCTCACCGAGGTCTGCCCGACCGGTGTGTTCACCGACAAGACTCACTCCGAGCGCTACAACCGCAAGTGGGACATGCAGTTTTCGCCGAGCATCTGCCATGGCTGCTCCAGCGGTTGCAACATATCCCCGGGCGAACGCTACGGCGAACTGCGTCGCATCGAGAACCGCTTCAACGGTTCGGTGAACCAGTACTTCCTGTGCGACCGTGGCCGTTTCGGCTATGGCTACGTCAACCGCAAGGATCGTCCGCGCCAGCCATTGCTCGCCAACGGCGCCAAGCTGAGCCTGGACGAAGCGCTGGACAAGGCCGCCGAACTGCTGCGCGGGCGCAACATCGTCGGTATCGGTTCGCCACGTGCCAGCCTGGAAAGCAACTACGCCCTGCGTGAACTGGTCGGCGCCGAGCACTTCTACAGTGGCATCGAAGCCGGTGAGCTGGAACGCATCCGCCTGGTCCTGCAAGTGCTCAAGGACAGCCCGCTGCCCGTGCCGACGATGCGTGACATCGAAGACCACGATGCGGTGTTCGTCCTGGGTGAAGACCTGACCCAGACCGCCGCGCGCATGGCCCTGGCCCTGCGCCAGTCGGTCAAGGGCAAGGCTGAAGACATGGCCGACGCCATGCGCGTACAGCCATGGCTCGATGCCGCCGTGAAGAACATCGGCCAGCACGCGCTGAACCCGCTGTTCATTGCCAGCCTGGCTGAAACCAAGCTCGACGACGTCGCCGAAGAATGCGTCCACGCAGCACCGGATGACCTGGCGCGCATCGGTTTTGCCGTGGCCCACGCCCTGGACGCCAGTGCCCCGGCCGTCGAAGGTTTGGACAGTGAAGCGGCCGCGCTGGCCCAGCGTATCGCCGACGCCCTGCTCGCGGCCAAACGCCCACTGATCATCGCCGGCACCTCGTTGGGTTCCAAGGCACTGATCGAAGCCGCCGCCAACATCGCCAAGGCGCTGAAGCTGCGCGAGAAGAACGGTTCCATCAGCCTGATCGTGCCGGAAGCCAACAGCCTCGGCCTGGCCATGCTCGGTGGCGAGTCGCTGGACGCGGCCCTGCAAGCGGTGATCGACGGCAGCGCCGACGCCATCGTGGTGCTGGAAAACGACCTGTACACCCGCACCGACAAGGCCCGGGTGGACGCTGCCCTGAATGCCGCGAAAGTGCTGATCGTTGCCGACCACCAGAAAACCGCCACCACCGACCGCGCCCACCTGGTGCTGCCGGCGGCGAGCTTCGCTGAAGGCGACGGTACGCTGGTCAGCCAGGAAGGTCGCGCCCAGCGCTTCTTCCAGGTGTTCGACCCGACTTACCTGGACGCCAGCATCCTGGTCCATGAAGGCTGGCGCTGGCTGCATGCCCTGCGCGCCACCTTGCTGAACCAGCCGATCGACTGGACGCAACTGGACCATGTCACCGCCGCCGTCGCTTCGAGCAGCCCGCAACTGGCTCGCATCGTCGATGCCGCGCCATCGGCCGCGTTCCGCATCAAGGGCCTGAAGCTGGCCCGCGAACCGCTGCGCTACTCCGGTCGCACCGCGATGCGCGCCGACATCAGCGTCCACGAACCACGGACCTCCCAGGACAACGACACTGCGTTCTCGTTCTCCATGGAAGGTTACTCGGGCTCCGCCGAACCGCGCTCGCAAGTGCCGTTCGCCTGGTCGCCGGGCTGGAACTCGCCGCAAGCCTGGAACAAGTTCCAGGACGAAGTCGGCGGTCACCTGCGTGCCGGTGACCCGGGCACTCGCCTGATCGAAAGCCAGGGCGATGGCCTGAGCTGGTTCGCCAGCGTGCCGCGCGCCTTCAACCCGGCACCGGGCACCTGGCAGGTCGTACCGTTCCATCACCTGTTCGGCAGTGAAGAGAACTCTTCCAAAGCCGCTCCGGTCCAGGAACGCATCCCGGCCGCCTACGTGTCGCTGGCCAAGTCCGAAGCCGATCGCCTGGGCGTCAACGACGGTGCCCTGCTGAGCCTGAACGTCGCGGGCCAGACCTTGCGTCTGCCGCTGCGCATCAATGAAGAACTGGGCGCCGGCCTGGTGGCCCTGCCGGCTGGCCTGGCGGGTATTCCACCGGCGATATTCGGCAAAACCGTCGACGGTCTGCAGGAGGCAGCGCAATGAGCTGGTTTACCCCTGAAGTGATCGACGTGATCCTGACGGTTCTCAAGGCCATCGTGATTCTGCTGGCCGTGGTGGTCTGCGGTGCGCTGCTGAGTTTCGTCGAACGTCGCCTGCTGGGCTGGTGGCAGGACCGTTACGGTCCGAACCGCGTCGGCCCGTTCGGCATGTTCCAGATCGCCGCCGACATGATCAAGATGTTCTTCAAGGAAGACTGGACGCCGCCGTTTGCCGACAAGGTGATCTTCACCCTGGCACCGGTCGTGGCCATGAGCGCCTTGCTGATCGCCTTCGCGATCATCCCGATCACCCCGACCTGGGGCGTGGCGGACCTGAACATCGGCCTGCTGTTCTTCTTCGCCATGGCGGGTCTGTCGGTGTATGCGGTGCTGTTCGCCGGCTGGTCGAGCAACAACAAGTTCGCCCTGCTGGGCAGCCTGCGGGCCTCGGCCCAGACTGTGTCCTACGAAGTGTTCATGGGCCTGGCGCTCATGGGCGTGGTGGTCCAGGCCGGCTCGTTCAACATGCGCGACATCGTCGAGTACCAGGCCCAGAACCTGTGGTTCATCATTCCGCAGTTCTTCGGTTTCTGTACCTTTTTCGTGGCCGGCGTGGCCGTGACTCACCGTCACCCCTTCGACCAACCGGAAGCGGAACAGGAACTGGCCGACGGTTATCACATCGAATATGCCGGCATGAAATGGGGCATGTTTTTCGTCGGTGAATACATCGGCATCATCCTGATCTCGGCACTGCTGGTGACGTTGTTCTTCGGTGGCTGGCACGGTCCGTTCGGCATCCTGCCGCAACTGTCCTTCGTCTGGTTCGCCCTGAAGACCGCGTTCTTCATCATGCTGTTCGTCCTGCTGCGCGCCTCGATCCCGCGCCCGCGCTACGACCAGGTGATGGACTTCAGCTGGAAATTCTGCCTGCCGCTGACCCTGATCAATTTGCTGGTGACCGCTGCGATCGTGTTGATGAACACGCCTGCGGCCGCGGTTCAGTGAGGATTTGACCCATGTTCAAATATATTGGCGACATCGTTAAGGGTACCGGTACCCAACTGCGAAGCCTGGTCATGATCTTCGGCCATGGCTTTCGCAAGCGCGACACCCTGCAATACCCTGAAGAAGCGGTCTACCTGCCGCCGCGTTATCGCGGCCGCATCGTCCTGACCCGCGACCCCGACGGCGAAGAACGCTGCGTGGCCTGCAACCTGTGCGCCGTAGCGTGCCCGGTGGGCTGCATCTCGTTGCAGAAAGCCGAAACCGAAGACGGTCGCTGGTACCCGGACTTTTTCCGTATCAACTTCTCGCGCTGCATTTTCTGCGGCCTCTGCGAGGAAGCGTGCCCGACCACCGCGATCCAGCTCACGCCGGATTTCGAAATGGCCGAGTTCAAACGTCAGGACCTGGTGTACGAGAAAGAAGATCTGCTGATTTCCGGTCCCGGTAAAAACCCTGATTACAACTTCTATCGTGTTGCAGGTATGGCCATTGCCGGTAAGCCAAAAGGCGCCGCGCAAAATGAAGCCGAACCGATCAACGTGAAGAGCTTGCTGCCTTAAGGAAGAAAGATGGAATTCGCTTTCTATTTCGCATCGGGTATCGCGGTGGTCTCCACGCTTCGAGTGGTCACCAACACCAACCCTGTGCACGCCCTGCTCTACCTGATCATCTCGCTGATCGCCGTGGCCATGACCTTCTTCAGCCTCGGTGCGCCGTTTGCCGGTGCGCTGGAAGTGATCGCCTACGCCGGCGCCATCATGGTGCTGTTCGTGTTCGTGGTGATGATGCTGAACCTGGGCCCGGCCTCGGTGCAGCAAGAACGTTCCTGGCTCAAGCCGGGCATCTGGGCGGGGCCGGTGATTCTCGCCGCGCTGCTGCTGGGTGAACTGCTGTATGTACTGTTCGCTCACCAGAGCGGCCAGGCCATCGGCCACACCACCGTAGACGCCAAGGCCGTGGGCATCAGCCTGTTCGGTCCGTACCTGCTGGTGGTCGAACTCGCCTCGATGCTGCTGCTTGCCGCAGCCGTCACGGCGTTCCATTTGGGCCGTAACGAGGCGAAGGAGTAATCACATGCCTGCTATCCCTCTCGAGCATGGTCTGGCGGTTGCCGGCATCCTGTTCTGCCTCGGTCTGGTCGGCCTGATGGTCCGCCGCAACATTCTGTTCGTGCTGATGAGCCTGGAGGTCATGATGAATGCCTCCGCCCTGGCCTTCATCGTCGCGGGCGCTCGCTGGGCGCAGCCGGATGGACAAGTCATGTTCATCCTGGTGATCAGCCTGGCAGCCGCTGAGGCCAGTATCGGCCTGGCGATTCTGTTGCAGCTGTATCGCCGCTTCCACACTCTCGATATCGACGCTGCCAGCGAGATGCGCGGATGAACCTACTCTTTCTGACTTTCGTATTTCCCCTCATCGGTTTCCTGCTGCTGTCGTTCTCTCGTGGACGCTGGTCGGAAAACCTTTCGGCGCTGGTTGGCGTGGGGTCCATCGGCCTGTCTGCCATCGTCACGGCCTACGTGATCTGGCAGTTCAACGTCGCCCCGCCTGAAGGTGGCGCGTACGTGCAGGTGCTGTGGCAGTGGATGGCGGTGGAAGGCTTCACGCCGAACTTCGCCCTGTACCTGGATGGCCTGTCGGTGACCATGCTGGGCGTGGTGGTCGGCGTGGGTTTCCTGATCCACCTGTTCGCCTCCTGGTACATGCGCGGCGAAGCCGGTTACTCGCGCTTCTTCGCCTACACCAACCTGTTCATCGCCAGCATGCTGTTCCTGGTGCTCGGCGATAACCTGCTGTTCCTGTACTTCGGCTGGGAAGGCGTGGGCCTGTGCTCGTACCTGCTGATCGGTTTCTACTACAGCAACCGCAACAACGGTAACGCGGCGCTCAAGGCGTTCATCGTGACCCGGATCGGCGACGTGTTCATGGCCATCGGCCTGTTCATCCTGTTCCAGCAACTGGGCACGCTGAACATCCAGGAGCTGCTGGTACGTGCTCCGCAGCACTTCCAGGCCGGCGACTTCTGGATCGTCCTGGCGACCCTGATGCTGCTGGGCGGCGCTGTCGGTAAATCCGCGCAACTGCCGTTGCAGACCTGGCTGGCGGATGCGATGGCTGGCCCTACCCCGGTTTCGGCACTGATCCACGCCGCAACCATGGTGACCGCCGGTGTCTACCTGATCGCCCGTACCCACGGCCTGTTCGCCCTGGCGCCAGACATCCTGCACCTGGTCGGCATCGTCGGCGGCGTGACATTGGTGCTGGCCGGTTTCGCAGCCCTGGTCCAGACCGACATCAAGCGTATCCTCGCCTACTCGACCATGAGCCAGATCGGCTACATGTTCCTGGCCCTGGGCGTCGGCGCCTGGGAAGGCGCGATCTTCCACCTGATGACCCACGCCTTCTTCAAGGCGCTGCTGTTCCTTGCTTCCGGTGCGGTGATCGTTGCCTGCCACCACGAGCAGAACATCTTCAAGATGGGCGGCCTGTGGAAGAAACTGCCACTGGCCTACGCCAGCTTCATCGTCGGCGGCGCGGCCCTGGCGGCCCTGCCACTGGTCACCGCCGGTTTCTACTCCAAGGACGAGATCCTCTGGGAAGCGTTCGCCAGCGGTAACCAGGGTCTGCTCTATGCCGGCCTGGTGGGTGCGTTCATGACCTCGCTGTACACCTTCCGCCTGATCTTCATCGCGTTCCACGGTGAAGCCAAGACCGAAGCCCACGCTGGCCACGGCATTGCCCACTGGCTGCCACTGTCGGTGCTGATCGTGCTGTCGACCTTCGTCGGCGCAATGATCACGCCACCGCTGGCCGATGTCCTGCCGCAAAGCGTCGGCCATGCCGGCGGCGACGCCAAGCACAGCCTGGAAATCGCTTCGGGCGCCATCGCCCTGGCCGGTATCCTGCTGGCCGCCCTGCTGTTCCTGGGCAAGCGTCGCTTCGTCACGGCGATCGCCAACAGCGGCATCGGGCGGTTCCTTTCGGCCTGGTGGTTCGCTGCCTGGGGATTCGACTGGATCTACGACAAACTGTTCGTCAAGCCATACCTTGCGATCAGCCACATTCTGCGCAAAGACCCGCTCGACCAGACCATTGGCCTGATCCCGCGCATGGCCAAGGGCGGCCACACTGCCCTGAGCCGTACCGAGACCGGTCAACTGCGTTGGTATGCGGCTTCCATGGCGGCTGGCGCCGTGCTGGTTATCGGCGCCATCGTGCTGGTAGCGGTCTGATATGAACCTTGCGAACTTGCGAAAGGAAACGAGCCCGTCATGATTCTGCCCTGGCTAATCCTGATCCCCTTCATCGGCGGCCTGCTGTGCTGGATGGCGGAGCGTTCAAGCTCCACCCTCCCGCGCTGGATTGCGCTGCTGACCATGTCCCTGGAACTCGCACTCGGCCTCTGGCTCTGGGCGACCGGCGACTATTCATTTGCTCCGGCCCCTGGCGCCGATCCAACCTGGGCGCTTGAGTTCAAGCACATCTGGATCGAACGCTTCGGTATCAGCGTGCATCTGGCTCTCGACGGCCTGTCGCTGCTGATGATCCTGCTGACCGGCCTGCTGGGTATCCTCTCGGTCCTGTGCTCCTGGAAAGAGATCCAGCGTCACGTCGGTTTCTTCCACCTGAACCTGATGTGGATCCTGGGCGGTGTCGTCGGCGTGTTCCTGGCGCTGGACCTGTTCATGTTCTTCTTCTTCTGGGAAATGATGCTGGTGCCGATGTACTTCCTCATCGCGCTCTGGGGTCACAGTTCTTCGGACGGCAAGAAAACCCGGATCTACGCGGCGACCAAGTTCTTCATCTTCACCCAGGCTTCCGGCCTGATCATGCTGGTGGCGATCCTTGGCCTGGTGCTGGTCAACTTCAACAACACCGGCGTGATTACCTTCAACTACGCCGACCTGTTGAAAGTGCAGATGTCGCGCACCACCGAGTACGTGCTGATGCTGGGCTTCTTCATCGCCTTCGCGGTGAAGCTGCCGGTGGTGCCGTTCCACTCCTGGCTGCCGGACGCCCACGCCCAGGCGCCGACCGCAGGTTCCGTGGACCTGGCCGGTATCCTGCTCAAAACCGCCGCCTACGGCCTGCTGCGCTTCGCCCTGCCGCTGTTCCCCAATGCCTCGGCCGAGTTCGCGCCGATTGCCATGACCCTGGGTCTGATCGGGATTTTCTACGGTGCGTTCCTGGCGTTCGCCCAGACCGACATCAAGCGCCTGATCGCCTTCTCCAGTGTTTCGCACATGGGCTTTGTGCTGATCGGGATCTACTCCGGCAGCCAGTTGGCCCTGCAAGGCGCGGTGATCCAGATGCTGGCCCACGGCCTGTCGGCTGCGGCACTGTTTATCCTCAGCGGCCAGTTGTACGAGCGTCTGCACACTCGGGACATGCGTGAGATGGGCGGTATCTGGTCGCGCATCGCTTACCTGCCGGCCATCAGTCTGTTCTTCGCCGCGGCGTCCCTGGGCCTGCCGGGCACCGGTAACTTCGTCGGCGAGTTCCTGATCCTGATCGGCTCGTTCGTCAGCGCTCCGTGGATCACCGCCATCGCCACCTCTGGCCTGGTGTTCGGTTCGGTCTACTCGCTGATCATGATCCACCGCGCCTACTTCGGCCCGACCAAGTCGGATGAAGTGCTGCGCGGCATGGACGGTCGCGAACTGATCATGGTGCTCGGCCTTGCGGTGCTGCTGGTTTACCTCGGCGTCTACCCGCAACCGTTCCTCGACACCTCTGCCGCCACGATGCATGGCGTGCAGCAGTGGCTCGGCACCGCCTTCTCTCAACTCGCTTCGGCCCGGTAAGAGCGCTATGGAATTCACGATTCAACACTTTATCGCGCTTGCGCCGCTGTTGATCACCAGCGCCACGATCATCGTGGTGATGCTGGCGATCGCTTGGCGGCGCAATCACTCACAGACCTTCCTGCTGTCGGTGGCGGGGCTGAACCTGGCCCTGCTGTCGATTTTGCCGGCCCTGAAAGTCGCGCCGCTGGCGGTCACCCCGCTGTTGCAGATCGACAGCTTCGCGTGCCTGTACATGGCGCTGATCCTGGTCGCCACCCTCGCCTGCGTCACCCTCGCCCACGCCTACCTCGGCGATGGCGGTACGGGTTACCCGGGCAACCGTGAAGAACTGTACCTGCTGATCCTGATGGCCGCCGCCGGTGGCCTGGTCCTGGTCAGCGCGCAGCACCTGGCCAGCCTGTTCATCGGTCTGGAGCTGCTGTCGGTGCCGGTCTACGGTCTGGTGGCCTATGCCTTCTTCAACAAGCGCTCCCTGGAAGCCGGCATCAAGTACATGGTGCTGTCGGCCGCCGGTTCCGCGTTCCTGTTGTTCGGCATGGCCCTGCTCTACGCCGAAGCCGGCACCCTGAGCTTCGTCGGCATCGGTCAGGCCCTGGCGGCCACCGGCCTGCCTAGCCCGATCGCGCAACTGGGCCTGGGCATGATGCTGATCGGCCTGGCGTTCAAGCTGTCGCTGGTGCCTTTCCACCTCTGGACCCCGGACGTCTACGAAGGCGCCCCAGCACCGGTGGCGGCGTTCTTGGCCACCGCGTCGAAAGTCGCAGTGTTCGCGGTGATGGTGCGGTTGTTCCAGATCTCGCCAGTGGCCAGCAGCGGTGTGCTGAGTGACGTGCTGACCATCATTGCCATCGCGTCGATTCTGTTCGGTAACCTGCTGGCGCTGACCCAGAGCAACCTCAAGCGTCTGCTGGGTTACTCGTCCATCGCCCACTTCGGTTACCTGCTGATCGCGCTGATCGCCAGCAAGGGCCTGGCGGTAGAAGCCATCGGCGTGTACCTGGTCACCTACGTGATCACCAGCCTCGGCGCGTTCGGCGTGATCACCCTGATGTCCTCGCCGTACAACGGCCGTGACGCCGACGCACTGTACGAATACCGCGGCCTGTTCTGGCGCCGTCCGTACCTGACCGCCGTGCTGACCGTGATGATGCTGTCCCTGGCCGGCATCCCGCTGACCGCCGGCTTCATCGGCAAGTTCTACATCATCGCCACCGGCGTCGAGGCTCACCAATGGTGGCTGGTCGGCTCCCTGGTGCTGGGCAGTGCCATCGGCGTGTTCTACTACCTGCGCGTCATGGTCACCCTGTACCTGATGGAACCGAACCTGCGTCGCCACGATGCCGAGTTGCACTGGGAACAGAAGGCAGGCGGCGTGATGCTGCTGGCTATCGCCGTACTGGCGTTCTTCCTCGGTGTGTACCCGCAGCCGTTGCTGACCCTGGTTCAGCAGGCCGGCCTGACGGGTTGATCACCCGAACGCTGTAGCATCAAAAAATGCCCGTATCGCTTGATACGGGCATTAATGAGATGGTCACCCCCACACCCTGCGAGGGCT
>NZ_JAKUDH010000083.1:0-305 GCF_031570495.1 Pseudomonas sp. JL2 | reverse complement strand
G
The DNA here is from genome assembly GCF_031570495.1 of Pseudomonas sp. JL2. Taxonomy (NCBI): domain Bacteria; kingdom Pseudomonadati; phylum Pseudomonadota; class Gammaproteobacteria; order Pseudomonadales; family Pseudomonadaceae; genus Pseudomonas; species Pseudomonas sp. JL2. Next base: position 304 of record NZ_JAKUDH010000083.1, on the reverse strand, counting down.
ATTCGACGGGATTTGCGAAACCCAAGGTGCATGCCGAGGGGCGGTTGGCCTCGTAAAAAGCCGCAAAAAATAGTCGCAAACGACGAAAACTACGCTTTAGCAGCTTAATAACCTGCTTAGAGCCCTCTCTCCCTAGCCTCCGCTCTTAGGACGGGGATCAAGAGAGGTCAAACCCAAAAGAGATCGCGTGGAAGCCCTGCCTGGGGTTGAAGCGTTAAAACTTAATCAGGCTAGTTTGTTAGTGGCGTGTCCGTCCGCAGCTGGCAAGCGAATGTAAAGACTGACTAAGCATGTAGTACCGAGG
>NZ_JAKUDH010000082.1:0-318 GCF_031570495.1 Pseudomonas sp. JL2 | reverse complement strand
GTAAAAGTGCATCAGATTTTACAGTAAGCAAAATTCATATTTAAGACAGGAGACACAACTGCTACATTCACAGTCATCATTTTTGACAGTGTGCTGCATGGGAGGAAACTTCTCATAAGCATCATGAGTATAAAAATTATTTATAGTAAGTTGAAAATGGGAGGTCTTGGGCAAAGTTGTTCCTTCAGAGCAAGAGGTGTTGTTGGTCGGAAGCTTTTTATGCCTTAACCAAGACAGCGAACTCATCAACTCCAATCTTGCCATCACCATCGGTATCTCCAGCCTTGAGGAAGGCCTTGGTCTCAGCATCAGTCAGTG
>NZ_JAKUDH010000081.1:0-329 GCF_031570495.1 Pseudomonas sp. JL2 | reverse complement strand
CGACGGCTGATCAGGTGCAGGTCGTCGGCGTATTCATAGCGGGTGGTCCGCCCCAGCTCATCGCGCTCGGCGGTGACCTTGCCGTAGGCGTTGTAGTGCCAGGCGCGGGTCGCACCACCCGGCAAGGTGGTTTCGAGCAGCCGGCCCACCGCGTCCCACTGGTAGTGCGTGAGGGCGCCGTGTTCGTCCTGGCGGGTCAGCAAACGCCCCAGGGCGTCGTAGGAAAAACACCGGCGCCCCGTGTCAGGCAGGGTTTCTTCGGTCAGTTGGCCCAGTTGATTGCGGGTAAACCGATGCTCGCTACCGTCGGGGTAACGGATCGCCAGCAA
>NZ_JAKUDH010000080.1:0-350 GCF_031570495.1 Pseudomonas sp. JL2 | reverse complement strand
TAAGAAGGCTACATTACTGGTTGGAACCTAAGGTTGTTGTTTAGAAGCCATTTATGCCTTGACCATAGCAGCGAACTCATCCACTCCAATCTTGCCATCACCATCAGAGTCTCCAGCTGTCAGGAAGGCTTTTGTCTCAGCATCAGTCAATGCTCTGGCACCAGATGAGAAGTTCTGCAGGAACAGTTTCAGCTCATCCTCCTCAATGAAGCCGCTCTTGTCCTGGTCAATGACAGCAAAGGCCTTCTTGACATCATCGGCAGACTTGCCGGACAGACCGACCTTGGCGAAGAAAGTCTTGAAGTTGAAGGAGTCAGCAGCTTCGCAAGCCTTCAGGGCTGCAGTGATGT